>NZ_JACJGA010000011.1:0-38273 GCF_014164725.1 Tessaracoccus sp. MC1627
CAGCAAGGTCCGATGCCCCTTCACACCCTCACACCAGAAACCCGGCACCACCAGCCAGAACCGCACGGGCACAGTCGAAAACCCGTCACGCAGCACACAGGCTCTCATCGGTCGGTGGATCGAGGCTAAGTCGCCTGTCCGGGGCCGGGCCGCGTCACGCCGCGGACGTGTCGACCGATGCCCGGTAGGCGTTGCCCGCCTGGACGCGCCGATTGTGGTGGGCGCCCTGAGGAAGGTCGAGTTTCACGAACACCGAGCGCAGGTGCGCGTCCACGGTGCGCTCGGAGAGGACGAGCCTGGCGGCGATCCCGGCGTTGGAGAGCCCCTCAGCCAACAACGCGAGTACCTCCCGCTCGCGAGCCGTGAGCATCGACAGCCCGCCGGGGACCGGGGAAGACACCGGCTCGTCCGCCGTGTCCGGGTCGCGGGCGGCGGCCTCGCTCGACGCCATCGTCGGCTCCGTCAGCTCGATGGCCAGGGCCCGGACGCACCCCGCCACGACGATGCTGAACGCCGCATACATGCCGACGAGGACCACCGTTCCCGCCAGTGGAGAGGTGCCGCCCAGGGCGCCGCAGACCATGACCAGGAGCGTGCCGGTGAGCGCGGACCCCGCGACCAGGGCCAGGCGACGGGCCGCGGCCACGTCGGGGGCGCTTCGCCAGGTGGCGAACACCGCGACCGCTGGGCCGAGCAGGACCGTGGCGAGATAGCCGACGTTGATGGCCATGCCCACCTGCTCGCCGCTGCTCGAGGGTAGGGGGGCCGAAGCGGCGAGCGGCTCGAAGTCGTCGAAGAACAGCGCGAACGAGGTTGCGGCCCCCACTGCCAGGGCTACCACGGCCACCAGGAGGGCACGCCCGGTGCCGCGGCCGAGGTAGCGGACGCTGAGCAGCGGAACCACGGAGAATGCGCCGATGAGCGGGAGATGCGCGACCCCCGCGACGACGGCCGCGGCCCAGGCGCTCGCCGAGCCTGGGGACCGCGCGCTGGCGAGCACAGCCAGCGCCCACAGGCCGGGATAGGCGGCAGCCACGACGGCGAGGGCAACGAGAACCGCGCGGAGCCCGCGCCACCCCTGCCCGAGGCCGGCGACTGCCACGGTGGTGACGGCCGCGGACGCGACCATGGCGACGAGAACCGGCCAGGCCGTGGCCGGCACCTTCGCCGCCTCGGGTCCGGTGGTGAGACACAGGGCGAGCGATGCCACCGTGACGGCCGCAACCAGCACTCTCACGGTGGTGTGCGGCGACGTCATGACCGCTGCCTCCTGTGCTCGTGGCCGGTGTGTCCAGGGTGCTGGCCACGGTGTCACACCGGCCGGTGCGGCGTCCAGTGCCTCCTGCGACGACTCGCAGAGGCGCCGCTCTCCCTGTGGCGCTGGCTACGATGTGGCGGTGACGTCCAGCCTTCCCGACGCGGGCCGCATCGCCGCTGTGCTCCCCTCCGCGACGCTCTGGCGCTCGGTCGAGGTCATCGAGACCACCGGCTCGACGAACGCGGATCTCGCCGCCCGCGCCCGTGCCGGAGCGGGCGAGGGAGCGGTCCTTGTGTCCAAGGAACAGACCGCCGGCCGCGGCAGGCTCGACCGGCAGTGGGTGAGCCCTCCCGGCACGTCGATCTCGATGTCGCTGCTGCTCACCCCTCAGCAGGAGTTCCCGCAGTGGGGCTGGCTCTCGCTGCTGGCGGGCATGGCCGTCGCGTCGGCCGTGGGCGAGCTCGCCGGGGGCGGGGCGCCGGTCTCGCTGAAGTGGCCCAACGACGTCCTCATCCGGGGGCGCAAGGTGTGCGGCATCCTGTCGGAGCGGATCGAGCACCCGGACGGGGCGCGCGCCGTCGTCGGCATCGGGATCAACGTGGACCTCGCCGCCGACCAGCTGCCGGTGCCCACCGCGACATCGCTGGCGCTGGAGGGGCTCCCGACCGATCAGAGCCGAATCGTCGCGGGCGTGCTCACCCACTTCGAGCGGCACTACCGCTCCTGGCAGCTGCGTGGAAACCTTCGCGCCGAGTACGAGGCGCGGTGCGCGTCCGTCGGCGCTGAGCTGACCGTGATCCTCGACGGCGACCGCCGAGTCTCGGGGACCGGCCGCGGCGTCGACGAGTGGGGCCGGCTGCAGGTCACCACCGCCACCGGCATCGAGACCTATCCGGTGGGCGACGTGGTGCACGCCACACTGGCCTGAGTGTCGTGGCCGCGTGCCACACTTGGCGCCATGGCACTCGACAAGAACCAGCTGGGCCGCGACGAGGTGGTCATCGCCTCGATGCACACCCACGTCAAGGCGCTCCTCGGCCCTGCGCTGATCCTCATCCTCCTGGGCGCCGGGCTCGGCGCCTCCATCGCGCTGGTGCCGCCCGAGTGGCAGCCGTGGGCCACCTACGTGGCGGTCGCCGTCGCGCTGGTGCTCTTCCTCGTCCTGGTGCTCATCCCGTTCCTGCGCTGGGTGACCTCGTCCTACACCATCACGGACCGCCGCATCATCACCCGCCGCGGCATCATCAACAAGCTCGGCCACGACCTGCCGCTGCGCCGGATCAACAACGTCAACTACGAGCGCTCGCTCACGGACCGGATGCTCGGCTGCGGCACGCTGATCCTGGAGACCGCCGCGGGGCAGCCGCTGCGGCTGCCGGACGTGCCGGACGTGGAGCGGGTGCACGTGACCATCACCGAGCTGCTGTTCAGCGAAGAGGACGAGGACGACGAGTAGCCGCTTGGGTATGCTGCCCCGGTGACTCGTCGCTATGCAGTGGCCATCGCCGGCGGTGGGCAGCTGGCCCGCATGATGCATCAGGCCGCCATCCCGCTGGGCATCGACGTCCGCCTCCTCGCGGAGGGCCCGGACGTGTCCGCGGCGCAGGTCATCCCGGGCGCCACCGTCGGCGACTACCGCAGCCTCGACACGCTGATGACCTTCACCGACGGGGTCGACGCGCTCACCTTCGACCACGAACACGTCCCCACCCGGCACCTCGAGGAGATCTCGCGGAAGGTGGCCGTGCGGCCGGGCCCCGCCGCGCTGGTCTACGCGCAGGACAAGGCCCTGATGCGGGAGAAGATGGCCGAGCTGGGCGTGGCCTGCCCCGCCTTCGCGGTGTGCGAGAACGTCAACGATGTGGCCGCCTTCGGGGAACGCCAGGGCTGGCCCATCATTGCCAAGACCTCCCGTGGGGGCTACGACGGCAAGGGTGTCTGGAAGCTCGACGACGACCAGGCCGAGGTTCCGTTCGAGGGCCTCGCCCACACGTCCGCGGGGGAGCGGGTCCGCATCGTCGCCGAGGAGTTCATCGACTTCTCCCGGGAGCTCTCCGCCATCGTCGTGCGCTCACCCTCGGGGCAGGTGGTGGCTTACCCGATCAGCGAGACGGTGCAGACGGACGGCATCTGCGTGGAGACCGTCACGCCCGCGCCCGGACTGGACCCGGAGCGCGCCTCGGGGCTGCAGCAGATGGCCATCCGGATCGCCACCGAGCTCGGCGTCGTCGGGGTGCTCGCGGTGGAGTTGATGGAGGCCCGCGACGGCCGGATCGTGGTCAACGAGCTGGCCATGCGCCCCCACAACACCGGCCACTGGACCATCGACGGCGCCCGCACCAGCCAGTTCGAGAACCACATCCGGGCCGTCCTCGACCTGCCGCTCGGCTCCCCGGAGCTCCGCGACGACGTGGTGGTGATGACCAATGTCCTCGGCGGCGCCGAGAAGGACCTCACCGGCGCGCTCATGCACGTCTTCGCACGCGACCGCACAGTCCGCGTGCACCTCTACGGCAAGGAGGTGAAGGCCGGCCGGAAGGTGGGCCACGTCACCTGCCTCGGCACAGACCTCGACGACGTCCGCCGCCGGGCGCACCACGCGGCCGGCTACCTGATGGGAGACCCGAATGCCTGAACCGCTCGTCTCGATCGTGATGGGCTCTGATTCGGACTGGCCCACCATGTCGGCCTCGGCCGATGCGCTCGCCGAGTTCGGCGTCCCATTCGAGGCCGATGTGGTCTCGGCGCACCGCATGCCCGAGGACATGGTGAGCTTCGGCCGCGAGGCCCACACGCGCGGCATCAAGGTGATCATCGCCGGCGCCGGCGGCGCGGCCCATCTGCCGGGCATGCTCGCCGCCCTCACCCCGCTGCCCGTGATCGGCGTTCCGGTGGCGCTGAAGTTCCTCGACGGCATGGACTCGCTGCTGTCGATCGTGCAGATGCCCGCGGGCGTCCCCGTCGCGACGGTGGCCATCGGCAACGCCCGCAACGCCGGCCTGCTCGCGGTGCGGATACTGGCGGCCTCGGACGAGGCGCTGATGGAGCGGATGCTGGACTTCCAGGAGTCCCTGCGCGATGCCGCCCGGGCCAAGGGCGCGGTCGTCCGCGAGGCGTCCGGCCAGAACTCCTGACCCTGGACGCTAAGAGCTGAGCCCGGTGGTGTCGCCCGCGGCGAGCGCCGAGAACACCTCGGCTGCCGCCGCGTCGTCCCAGCGGACCACTGAGCCGACCCCGCTCACGTTGCCCGTGCCCGCCACAGGGACGGTCATGCTGATCCCGGAGCCGGTGGTGGCGGCGAAGAAGCCCGCGGCTACGGCCGCCATGTCCAGCAGCCCGGTGTCCTCGCCGCGACCCAGGGACTGGGCCGCGGCCATGTTGAGCTGCCAGTAGCGCACCGGGTTGAGCACGGTCATGGGGTGGATCACCTCCCGGGCCATGGCCCCCATCACCTCGCGCTGGCGGTCTACCCGGCCGAGGTCGCCCCTCGGGTCGCCCTTACGCATCCGGACGTAGCCGAGCGCTGTGGTCCCGTCCACCCTCTGACAGCCGGCGGACATCGTGAGGTGGGAGTCGCGGTCGTCGATGTCGAACGTGGGGCACACCTCGATCCCGCCGAGGGCGTCGACCACGTCGACGACGCCGTCGAAGCCCACCTCGAGGTAGCCGTCGATCCGGATGCCGGTGTTGGCCTCCACCGTCTCGACGAGCAGCGGCGCGCCCCCGAACGCGAAGGCGGCGTTGAGTCTGTTGTCCGATCGCCCCGGGATGCTGACCAGCGAGTCGCGCGGCATCGACAGCAGCACCGGGTCCCCGACGGCGGGCCGGTGCATCAGCATCATCGTGTCCGTCCGGGCGCCGGCCACGCCGGCTCGCGCGTCCGAGCCCACCAGCAGGACAGTGGTCCCGGGCTGGTCGGCGGGCCGGTCTCCGGCAGGGGTGGCGTCCACCCTGGTGCTGATCACCCAGGCGTACAGCGGCGTGACGAGCAGGAAGAGCAGCCACAGCACCAGCATCGTGCCGACGAACCGCCGCAGCGGGCGTCGTCGCCGACGGGTGCGGCGCCGCGGCGCCTTGGGCGGAGGCGGGGGAGCCGCGACGCTCGGGGCTGGCGCGGCGGGTCGAGTGGGCGGAGGGTAGGCGGGCATGACCGCGGTCGGCTCCGGCTCGTCCGGAGACTCCTGCCGGTACAGCCAGTCCATGTTGTCGTCGCGATTGACCACCCGGGGTCCTCCTGTCCGCGGGCCAGGATACCCGCGGAGATCCGGCGCCGACGGCGTGGCAGATTTGGCCTCCCGCGGTGAGGGCGCGAAACTGGGGCGAGTCACCGAAGAGGAGCACCCGTGACCCCACCGCAGCCCGCCGAGGCTCAGGCCGTCCACGCGCGGCGCGCCCTCGGGTTCATCCTCATGTCCGCGGCGGTGCCAGGCTCCGTGCAGAGTTTCGCGGGGAACCGCGGCCTGGGCCGGATCGCCGGCCGGGTCTACGGCGCGGCGGCGCTGCTCGGCGTGCTGGTTCTCCTCGGGCTCTGGCTGTGGCGCGGCCCCACCGTCGGAGTCCTGCTCACCCCCTGGGTGGCCACGATCGTCAGATTCGCGCTGTGGGTGCTGTTCGCGGGCTGGGTGCTGCTGCTCCTGGACTCCTGGCGGCTCGCCCGCCCGCTGCGCCTACCCAGGCGGCCGCGCCTGGTGCTCACCATCACCTCGCTGGTCCTGGCGCTCGCCGTCGGCGGCGTCACCACGGTAGCCGCGAACGCCCTGGTGGCGGCCCGCAACGTCGGCGAGGTCTTCGGGGGCGGCGGCGAGGCGGAGATCAAGGACGGCCGCTACAACGTCCTCCTCCTGGGGGCGGATTCCGCGGCGGACCGGCAGGGCCTGCGCCCGGACTCGATCAACGTGGCCTCCGTGGACGCCCAGACGGGCCGAACGGTGCTGTTCGGCCTACCACGCAACCTGCAGAAGGTGCGGTTCCCTGACTCGTCGCCCCTGAACGAGCTGTACCCCGACGGCTTCGTCTGCGAGGACAACGGCTGCATGCTCAACGGCATCTGGACGCTCGGCGAGGAACACGCGGACCTGTACCCGGGCCAGCAGGCGGGCCTCGAGGCCATGAAGGAGGCGGTCGAGGAGACCCTCGGCCTGGACCTCAACTACTACGCGCTGGTGGATATGCACGGGTTCAGCGCGCTCATCGACGCCATGGGCGGCATCAGGCTTGACATCTCCAAGCCGATTCCCATCGGCGGGGGCGGTTCCCCGATCAGTGGCTACATCGACCCCGGCGAAGACGTGCTGCTCGACGGCTACCACGCGCTGTGGTTCGCCCGCTCCCGCGCCGAGTCAAGCGACTACGAGCGGATGGTGCGCCAGAAGTGCGTGATGTCCGCCATGGTCCAGCAACTCGACCCGGCGACGGTGGCCACGAAGTTCGTCGAGCTCAGCGAGGCGGGTGGGGATCTCCTCAAGACCGACGTCGGCACCGGCGCGATCGCCGACCTGGCCGAGCTGGCCCTCAAGGCGCGCGAGCAGAACATCACGTCGGTCAACTTCTCCCCGCCGCTCATCGTCACGGCGGACCCGGACTTCGAGCTGATCCGCAGCACCGTCGACGAGAAGCTCTCCCCAACCCCGACCCCGGAGCCCACCGCCACCTCGGCGGCCCCGTCGGCGAGCGGGTCGGAGGCCGCAGCCTCGCCTTCCGCCCAGGCGGCCGACGACAAGCCGTTCACCGAAACCCCCGATCTGGCCGCCGTTTGCTCGGTCAGCTAGGTTGTCACCGGAGGAAGGAGTCTCGGTGCAGCCTGTCAGCGTGGTGATGCCCATCCGAAACGAGGAAAAGCATCTGCGCGCCGCGGTGGAGCGCGTGCTGGATCAGCGTTACCCGGGTGAGCTCGAGATCGTGCTCGCGGTGGCGCCGAGCGAGGACCGGACCCATGCGATCGCCGACGAGCTCGCCGCCGCGGATCCCCGTGTGGTCGTGCTGGACAACCCCACCGGATTCACCCCGGCAGGCCTCAACATCGCCATCGACCACTCCAGCCACGACATCATCGTCCGTGTCGACGGGCACGGCGAGCTCAGCCCCGGCTACATCGAGACAGCGGTGGCACTCCTGGATGAGACCGGGGCCGCCAACGTCGGCGGACTCATGGACGCGCAGGGCACAACGCCGCTGTCGGAGGCCATCGCGGCGGCGTACAACTCGCGGCTCGGGCTGGGTGGCGGCGGCTTCCACCTCGCCGACACCCCGGCGGGTCCGGCCGACACAGTCTTCCTCGGAGTGTTTCGCAAGGCGAAGCTCCAGGAGGTGGGCGCCTTCGACGAGACCCTCCACCGCGCCCAGGACTGGGAGCTCAACTACCGGCTCCGCCACGCCGGGCACCTGGTCTACTTCACGCCCAGCCTGCGCGTCGTCTATCACCCGCGGGACGGTTACCGCGCCCTGGCCAGGCAGTTCTACACCACAGGCCAGTGGCGCCGTGAGGTGGCCCGCCGTCACCCGGAGACCCTTTCGCTGCGCTACCTGGCGCCTCCACTCACCGTGCTCGGGCTCGGCGGGGGGCTCCTCGGCGGGCTGCTTGGACTGATCCTGCGCAACAACGCCCTCACCGGCCTGCTGCTGGCCCCGGCCGTCTACCTCGCGTTCGTCGCCGCCGCGACAGCCAGCGTCCGGTCATTGTCCCCGGCCGCGCGGCTCAGGTTCCCCGTCGTGCTCGCCGTCATGCACCTGTTCTGGGGGGCCGGGTTCGTCCGCGGCCTGCCTCAGTGACCATGGGGGCCGCGGAGACCGCCAGCGGCCTGCTCCTGCAGGCGCAACGGTTGGCGGACCGGGTCCGCGAGGAGGCCGAGGCTGATGTGGCGCGCTCCAGGCAGGAACTCGCCGGCCTCCTCCGGGAGCGCGACGAGGCGGCAGGCGAACTCGAGTTCGTCCGTCACCGGCTCGACGATGCCCGCGCGGACGCGCAACGGGCCCTCACCGAGGCTGCGGACCAGGCCGGCCGGATCACCGAGTCCGCGCAGCGCGCAGCCGATGAGGTGATCGGCGACGCCCGCGCCGAGGCTGAGGCGGAGGTCGCGGCCGCGCGCCGGCAGGCGGCTGAGCTCGTGGCCGAGGCGGAGGCAGAGACGGGACGAATCCGCGAGGAGTCAGAGCGGCGCCGCGCGGAGCACGACGCGCTACTGGAGCGCGAACGCCGGGCTTTCGAGCGGGAACTGGCCGAGCAGGCCGCCCAGGCCGACGCGGACGCTGCCAAGGTGCGCGCGGACGCCGAGGCCGAGGCGCGGCGCAGCGCGGCAGAGGTGGACGACCTGCTCCGGGAGGCGCGCGACGAGGCGGCCAGGGTCCGCGCCGACGCCGCGGCAGAGGTGGAGATCCAGCGTGAGGCGGCTGCCGCGCAGGCCGCCCGCCTGATCGACGACGCGGAGAGTCGCTCGCAGGCCCAGCTGGCCGACGCGGCCGCGCAGCTGGCCTGGGCCCGCACCACAGTCTCCGCGCTGCTCGATGGAGCCAAGGCCGACATCGCCCGCTCCACCCGCGATTCCCACCTGGCCAACGCAACCCGATCCAGGGAACTGCGGGCCAAGCTCGCGCGGACCACGGACCGCGCCGTCGAGGTGGCCCGCCAACGCATCCGATCCGCCGAGGTGGACGCCGCAGACATCCGGGCGCGGGCCGGAGCCGAGCTGCGCGCCGCCGCAGACCATTCCACTCGCACCCGTGCAGACGCCGAGACGAGGGCAACCGATTCGCTGGACCGGGCCAGACGCGAGGCCGAAGCGATCGTGCGCCGCGCCGAGGAACGAACCGCGGAGGCCGAGACCACGGCCGCTCTGGTGCGCGAGACGCTGGCAGCGGATCTGGAGCGTTCGCAACGCGCCTCCTTCGAGCGCACCCGTGCCACCCGCGAGGAGGCGGTGAGGCTGCTCGCCGAAGCCCGCACCGAGGCCGAGGCGCTCCGATCCGGGGCCCGCGAGACAGTCGCGTCCGCCCGCGACGAGGTTGCGCGGCTCACCCGCCGCCGAGATAACATCACCGCGCAGCTCAGCAGCCTCTCCGGCGTCATCGAAGCACTTTCCGTCCCAGGTACCACCCCCACCCCCAGCGAGGAATCATGACCACACCCAGTTTCCGTACCGTGCTGCGCGGCTACGAGCCGTCCCAGGTCGAGGCCGAGATCGCCACGTTGCAGCAGGCCCTGGACTCGGCCAGGGCCGAGCTGGGTGAGCTGAGCGTCCAGCTGCGGGAGGCCGGCCAGGAGCGGGCCGCTCTTGAAGCCCGCCTCGCCGAGGCGCAGGCCCGGGCAGAGGAGGCCGCCCGTGCCCAGCATGTGGCATCGCGTCCCACGTTCGCCGAGCTCGGCGAGCGCGTGGGGCAGATCCTGTCCCTCGCCGAGGAGGAGGCCGACGACACCCGCCGCGCCGCGCAGGAGGAGGCGGCCGCACGGATCGAGGAGGCCACCCGCATCGCGCAGGCCACCGCCGTCGAGGCTGACCGCTACGCAGTGGACACCCGATCCTCCGCCGAGGCCGACGCGGAGGCGCGCCTCACCGGCGCCCAGCGTCGCGCCGACGAGCTGCTGGACCACGCGGACCGCGAGGCCGCCACCCGCCGTGAGGAGGCAGAGGCCGTCTACGAGTCCCAGCAGGCGAGGGCCGCCCAGGCAGCCGCGGACTTCGAGCGGACGCTCGCCGAGCGGCGCGACGCCGCGGCAGCGGACTTCGCGGCGGCCATGGGCCAGCGCGACGATCAGCTCCGGGCGGCCGAGGAGAACCTTCAGGCAGCCGAGAACGAGGCGCAGCGCATCATCTCAGACGCCTCCTCGCAGGCCGAGGCCGTGCGCGTCAAGGCCGAGCGTGAGGCCGACGCGTTGGTGAGCGAGGCCCGGACGCGGGCGGATCGCATCCGCCGTGACTCGGACCGCGAACTGGCCGCTGTGACCCAGCGCCGCGATTCGATCACCTCCCAGCTGTCCAATGTGCGCCAGATGCTGGCCACCCTCGGTGGGGGAGCGGTCCTCGCTGCGGTGGACCCGGACCCGGAGCCGCAGCCGGATCCCGAGGCGGAGTCCGAGGCCGAGGCGGAGGCCCAGCCGCAGGCGGACGAGGCGGAGCAGCCCTCAGATCAGTAGCGCGCGCTCCGCGGCGGCGATCTCGGCCGCCCGTTCCCGCGACACCCCCACTGCCACCACCGTCGAGCCGGACCCCTGGACCGGCGCCACGAGCGCCCCGGCCACGGTGGCCCAGCCCGCGGGCGGATCCAGGAGCAGAAGCCGTCCGTCTCTGGGCGCCGTCGCCGGCACAGGGGCGCCGTCCCACACCGTCGACTCGCCGAGCGGGGAGAGGTCGTGGGCATCCGGCTGCGCCATCGCCTCCCGGAAGTCCACCGCGCCGTCAGGGGCCACCGGGAAACCCAGCCCCAGCGGGTGCAGCGAGCACGCCACCGTCGTGGCGGCGCGGCGGTCGTCGCCCGGACCCACCACCAACAGCTCCGCGCCCGAGATCCCCGGGTTGACCGGGCAGCCGCGCTGCCAGGCCGCGGCCACCCACACCAACGTCACCCAGTGCGCCGGGTGGGTCTCGGCGAGCGCCACGTCGATCGGCTCGCCGTCGTCGTGGCCCAGGTCCGCGATGAGGTTGGCGGTCTTGTCCACCCAGTTGGCGAACGTGACGGCCGACAGCTCGATCCGGGAGCCGTCGCGCCCGTCGTAGTAGGTGAGGAGGGGCTGCGAGCCCTGACGGGCGACGCGACGGCGGAGGGCGCTGATGAGCATGGGGCGATCCTATTGGCGGTCCCGGCCCTGCGGATTCGCTAGCCTCCCACCATGCGCTACGTCGTCATCATGGCCGGTGGGTCCGGCACCCGCCTCTGGCCGCTGTCCAGGCAGGGCAGGCCCAAGCAGTTGCTGGAGCTCTTCGGGGGGTCCTCGCTGCTGCGCCTGGCCTACGAGCGGCTCGTCGGCGTGGTGCCGCCCGAGCGCATCCTGGTGTGCACGGGCCGCGCCTACGCCGAGGATGTGGCCCGCCAGCTGCCGGAGCTGGCCGCCGGGAACATCCTGGGGGAGCCGGAGGGCCGTGATTCGCTCAACGCGGTGGCCTGGTCCGCCGCGGTGGTCGCGGACCGGGACGCGGACGCGGTGGTGGCCATGGTCACCGCTGATCAGGTGATCACCCCCGTCGAGGAGTTCCAGCGCAGCCTCGCGCTGGCGTTCGAGGTGGCCGAGCAGCGGCCCCACGCGCTGGTGACCCTCGGGGTGCTGCCCACCTCGCCGCACACCGGGTACGGCTACCTCCACCGCGCCGAGGAGCTCGACGGGTTCCCCGGCGTGCACCGGGTGGCGGAGTTCAAGGAGAAGCCGTCGCGGGAGGTGGCCGAGCAGTACCTGGCCACCGGCGAGTACTGGTGGAACGCCGGCATGTTCGTATGGCGGGCCCAGACACTGCTGGGCCAGCTGGATCAGCTGCTCCCGGACACCGCGGCCAAGGTCCGCGCAATCGTCGCCGATCCGTCGTCCCTCGACGAGATCTTCCCCACGCTGCAGAAGATCTCGGTGGACTACGCCGTGATGGAGCCCGCCTCGGTGGGACGCACCGACGCCGAGGTGGTGAGTGTGGGCCTGGCGATCGACTGGCGCGACGTGGGCGGCTTCGTGTCGCTGGCCGGGCTCCTGACCCAGGACGAGCACGGCAACGCCGTCGACGGGGCGGCCGTCACGCTGGACTCGCAGGGATGCGTCCTCATCAACACGAGGGGCGCCGGGCACGTGCTGGGCACCATCGGACTCCGCGACTGCCTCGTGGTCTCCACACCCACCGCCACCCTGGTGGCGCCGCTCGCCGATTCGGAGCGCGTGAAGGAGCTGGTGGCCCTCGTGCGGGAGAAAGCGGGGGACCAATTCGCCTGATCGGCTTGACCGATCAAAATCACTCGTGTGTAATTCACAACAACGAAGGGAGGCGACGGTGGATGAGACCATCGATCTCTTCGGAGACGACGGAGCCTTCTCGTGGCAGGCTCACGCGTTGTGCGCCCAGACGGACCCCGAGGCCTTCTTCCCGGAGAAGGGCGGCTCCACCCGCGAAGCCAAGCGGGTGTGCCAGAACTGCACCGTCCGCACCGAATGCCTCGAGTACGCTTTGGGCCACGACGAGCGCTTCGGTATCTGGGGCGGCCTCTCCGAGCGCGAACGCCGGAAGCTGAAGCGCGCGGCCGGCTAATCCCAGGTCCGGGAGGACAGTGTGACCGACGAACCGCAGCACGGACGCCTCGAGGATCTCTGGTCCTGGATCGATTCCGAGGATCCGGCCGGGGAGACCCCACTCATCGAACCCGCTGCGGTGACCGCCGTCATGGTGGTGCACGACGCCGCCGAGTGGCTGCCGCGCCAACTGCTCGCCCTGGCAGGCCTGGATCCCCGGCCTGGCCGGATTGTCGCGGTGGACACCGGATCGGTCGACGACTCGAGAGACCTGGTGCTGCGCGCGGTCGCCGAGGGCGTCCTGGATGAACTGGTGGACGCAGACGCGGGCAGCAGCTTCGGCGAGGCGGTGAGCCTGGCGCTCGCGGAGTCCGAGCCTGAGTGGATCTGGCTGCTGCACGACGACTCATCCCCCCACCCCGACACCCTCGCCCACCTCCTCGACGGCGCCCGTCAGGCCGACGTGGTGGTGCCGAAGCTCCTCGAGCCCAAGCGGCGCAACTACCCCGACACCCTCTCGGAGGTGGGGCAGGCCATCACCCCCGGGGGGCAGCGCGTGCCGCTGGTGGAGGAGGGCGACGTGGACCAGCAGCAGACCGAGCCTCGCGAGGTCCTGGGCGGGTCCACCGCCGGCATGCTGGTCAGGGGCGAGGTGTGGCGCGAGATCGGCGGACTGGCTCCCGAGGTGGCCCGTCACCGCGACGGCGTGGACCTGGGGTGGCGCGCCAACGCCGTCGGCTACCGCGTGCTGACCTGGCCCGCCGCCGCGCTGGTGCACCGTCGCGCCGGCCGCACCGGAGAGCGTCCCTCGGACCTGCACCCGCACGAGGACGACCGGCTGGCGGCGCTCCGGGTGGCCGGGGCGCGGGGCGCCTCCCGCGCGGGTGTCGCGGTGGGCTCGACGCTGCGGGCGCTGGGCTTCCTCCTGGCCAAATCCCCAGGACACGCAGGCGCCGAGCTGGCGGCGATACGCCGCTACCTGGGCAGCGGCGAGGTCACGGCCGCGCTGGCGGCCCGGCTGCCGGAGGAGGACCTCACCCCCGACGACCTGCTCCCCAACCGCTTCTGGCCGCTGCGCCACGCCGTCGACAAGCTGGGCGCCGGGGTCTCGGAGAGGTTCCGGGATCTGCGGGAGGCCGACACCACCCTCGACGACCTGACCGGCGACGACTTCGCCGGAGGGCCGGTGCGCCGCCGGGTGATCTCTCCGGTGACCGCGCTGCTGGTCCTGCTCGCCGTCGCGGCGGTCGCGGCCGGCCGTACCCTGCTCGGCCTCGGCGCGGTCTCCGGGGGCGGTCTGCTGCCGGCCCCGGGGTCGATCGGCGCGGTGTGGGAGGCGTACCTGAGCGGTGAGGCGCCCTGGATGGGTGTCGCGGCGGTCGCCTCGCTGGCCGGTCTGGGCAGCCCGGGTTGGTTCGCTTTCCTGGCCCTGCTCGCCACCCCGCTGCTGGCGGGGCTGTCCGCGCTGGCGCTGCTGCGCCGGCTCGGCGTGACGCCCGCGGTCGGGGCGGCCGTCTCGGCGGCGTGGGCCGGTGCCACCATCCTGCTGGGCCTCGTCACCGCCGGCGACGTCAGCGGCATGGTGCTGGCCGTCGTCGGGCCGTTGCTGGCCAGGGCGGTGCACGCCGTCGTCCGCAACGAGGCCGCCGGGGCGGAGCGGCTCCGGGCGCCGGCGGGCGCCGCCTTCTGGCTGGTCATCGCCTCGCTCGTGTGGCCGGTGCTGCTGGTGCTGGCCACCCTCGCCGCCGTCGGCTGGGCCGTGCGCGACCGCTCCCGCGTGGCGGACGTCGCCGTCGGCGTCCTGCCGGCCTGGGTGTTTTTCGCCCCCTGGCTGGGGCATCTCCTCGCGCACCCCGGCCGCCTCTTCACCGGGGTGGATCCGAATGCGTGGCCGGACTTCCCGCCGGCGTCCTTCGCACTGGTGGTGGGCCGCATCCTCCCCTCGGGGCTGCCGCTGTGGGCCAACGTGACCTTCTTCGCCGTGCTGGCCCTCGTCGCCGTCGTGGCCCTGGCGCGGCTCTCCGGCACGGCCTGGCGGTGGGCGATCGCCGGGATCGCCGCCCCGCTGGTGATCGGGACTCTGCTGTCGCGGCTGGTGGTCACCGTCGATGGCGGCACCGCCCGGGTCCTCCTGTCGCCGTGGGCGCTGCTCGTGGTGGCCGCCCTGCTCGCGCCCGTGGTGGCGGCCGCGCTGGCGGGCACGGCCCTGACCCGCTCGGCCGTGGCGCTGGGCGTGAGCGGCCTGCTGGCCGCCGGGGTGTGGGCTGTGGTGGGCTTCAACGGGCCCGTGGACGACACGGCCTCGGCGCTTCCCGGCTACGTGCGTGACGTGCTGGACTCCCCCCGCGACACCCGCGCCCTCATGATCGAACTCACCGACGACGGTGCCCTCGCGTGGAATGTCGTTGACGCCCGCCAACCCCAGTGGGGCACCGGCGAACGCAATCCGGCTGGGGATTTCTCCGCCGAGTTCCGCGCCCTGGTCCAGGCCTTCTCCACCGGGGCGGTGCCAGACGACGTGGCCCAGCAGCTGACCGCGCTGGGGACCTCGCACGTCTGGCTGCGGGGCTTCGACCCCGAGCTGAGGGCTGCCCTGGACAACGCGGCGGGAATGACCAGCGCAGCGGCGGACGCCGAGACGGTGGTCTGGACCGTGCTCGGCCTCGTCTCCAGGTCTCAGGTCGTCGACGGCGAGACCGCCGAGCCGTTGGTGCAGGGCCGCGTGGAGGAGGGTGCCGCCGGGCGCAGACTGGTGGTAGCCGAGCCACCGGACGCGGACTGGCAGGCCACCCTCGACGGACGGCCTCTCCAGCGGATCGACGGCGCGGACCGCCTGACCTTCGACCTGGGCCAGTCGGCGGGTGAGGTGGCCGTGCAGCCGCGGCCGCATCCGTGGCGCTTCGCCGTCCAGCTCGCCGTCGCGGCGGTCCTGGCCGTCCTGGCGGCCCCCACGCTGGGTGCGGCCACCGTGGCGCGGAGGGGGCAGGAATGATCCGCAGACTGGGAGTGTCGTTGGCGGCCCTCATGCTGGTGGTGGCCGTGGCTGTCGGGTTGGCGCTGATCAGCCCGCTCCGGAAGCCGGTCGCCGAGGTGATCGAGCTTCCCCGAAGCACGGCGTTGACCTGCATCCCGGCAGGTCAAGTCCTCGTCAGTGGCTCCGGTGAGCTCAGCGTCACGGGGCTCGACGGCGCCGAGCGCGCCGTCACCGCACCGGTGGCCGAGCCTGTGACAGGGTCGGTGGGCCTCCGTGCTGAGGACACGATTGCGGCGGGCGTCCTCGTCGAGGAGCCGCAGCGCGCCTTCGCGCCGTGCGGCACCCCGGCGACCGCCGGGATGGTGCTCGTCGCGGACCCCGCCGCCACGGAGCTCATCCTGGTCAACACGGACCCCGGCGCGGCCGCGGTGGATCTCACCCTCCTCGGCCCCGACGGCGAGGTGACCGCAGTGGGGGCCCGGGGGATCGCCCTGGCGCCAGGCGTCAGCAGGAGGGTCGCCTTGTCGGTGCTGGCGCCGGCCGGGCCGGTCGGCGTCGCGTTCAGTACCAGTCAGGGCCGCGTGGCGCTCATCGCCGCTGCGGTGGAGGGCCGCCCCACGCAGTTCGCGCCGCCCACCACGGTGGCCACCGAGCACCTGCTCACCGGCGCCCCGGGGGGCGCCACCTCGTCGCGGCTCCTGGTGAGCAACCCCACGGAGAACCGCACGGAGGTGTCCATCGAGGGCATGGGGCCGGCAGGGCCGTACGTGCCCGCGGTGGCCGATTCGCTCTCCATCCCGGCCATGAGCACCATCTCGATCGACCTCACGGCACCCCTGGCAGGGGAGCCGACGGCTGTGCGGGTCACGTCGACGGTCGCGGTGGGGGCGGCGCTCGTCACCGGAGCGACGGGCGCCCGAGCCACCGTCGTGGCTGAGGCGCCAGGCACGGACCTGACAGGGTTGGTCCCCGGGGCGGGGACCCTGCTGCTGAGCAACCCCGGCCGATCGGACACACTCACCGCGGACGTCGGCCTCACCCCCGTCGGGGGGGAGACCACCAACCAGCAGGTCAGCATCGGGCCAGGCCAGAGCGTCACGGTGCCGGTCCCGGAGGGCGGGCCAGTGGTGGTCTCCGTCACCTCGGGCGCCGAGGTGCTCGCCGCTGCCGTGTCGGTGACACCGGAGGGCACCGTGGTGGTTCCCGTCGGCCCAGCCGCGGTCGCAGAGGTGCAGACCCTGCCTGCAGAGCTGCGCCCCGCGCTGCGCTGACCGAGCTGCTCAGTCCTCGTCGTCCCAGGAGGCGCCGCCCACCAGCTCGTCGATGCTGCGACCCGTCAGCGTCGACAGCTGCTCGACGATGGTGCGGTGCACCAGTCGACGCAGCTGGCTGCGCGAGGATGACCGATGCTCCAGCGGACGCTCGAAGATCACGATCTGCGCCCTCCGGCCCCGGCTGGACTCCAGGGCGGCCGAGAGCGGCACGCGGTCACCGGACCAGGCCACATTCAGGTGCGGCACCTCCTCCACGCCCACGACGATGCCGTTCAGCGCGTCCGGGGCCACCGCCGCGATGGCGGCCATGGCGGAGGTGACGCAGTCGTTGAAGAAGTCCACGCGGGAGGGCCGGCTCAACGGCACGGCTGTGCCGGTCCACTGATTGGGGGTGGCCAGGGGGCCGCGAATCCCGCGCCCGTGCCGGTCTCGTCTGCGTGGCATGCCGCCACCCTAGCCCGTGGTCGGGTAGCGTCAGCCCGTGCGCAGATGTTCCAGGACCGCGTGCGTGGCCCCCGCCCTCGCCACGCTGACCTACGTCTACGCCGACTCCACGGCCGTGTTGGGGCCGCTCGCGTTGGCCGCGGAGCCCGGCTCCTACGATCTGTGCGCCGTCCACGCCGAGCGCACCAGCGTCCCCAAGGGCTGGGAGGTCATCCGGCTCCCGCTCGACGGTCGCGGGCCCGCCCCGGACGTCCCGTCGGACGATCTCATGGCCCTGGCCGATGCCGTGCGCGCCATCGGGCTGCGTCACGACGACCCGGTCCCGGCACCCCTCCCTGCAGCCCCGGAGCTGCCGCCAGGTGGTCGCGGCGGGCACCTGCGCCTCGTGCCGACGATCGACTGAGCCGCACCGCTCCAGGAGATAGGCTGGCCCGCGTGCTAGCCCCGCAGATCTTCAAGGCCAACGACATCCGTGGCATCGTCGTCGGCCATGCTCCCGAGTGGGACGTCGACGGCGCCCGGGCGCTCGGCGCCGCGTTCGTCGAGCTGCTCGGCCCTGACGAGTTCGTGCTGGGCCGCGACATGCGCACCCTGGGCCGCGAGCTCTCGCTCGCCTTCGCCGACGGCGCCCGGCGTGCCGGGGCCTCGGTGGTGGACATCGGTCTCAGCTCCACCGACGAGCTGTGGTTCGCCTCCGGCTGGTTGCGCCTCCCTGGCGTCCAGTTCACCGCCAGCCACAACCCCAGCACCTACAACGGCATCAAGTTCTGCCTGGCGGACGCGCGGCCGGTGCCGGCGGACTTCATGGCCCGCCTTCGGGACGTCGCCGCCACCGCTGTCCTCGGCCCCGAGCCCACGGGCGGCTACCGCGAGCTTGACGCCCTCGAGCCCTACGCGGACAAGCTGGGGGATCTGGTCCCGCCGACGGGGGATCGCGAGCTGACCGTCGTCGTGGACGCAGGAAACGGCATGGCCGGACACACCGCGCTCACCGCGCTGGCGGGACGCGGGCTGGACGTGGTGGGTCTCTACCTGGAGCTCGACGGCACCTTCCCCAACCATCCCGCCAACCCGCTGGAGCCGGAGAACCTGGTGGACGCGCAGCGCGCCGTCCTCGAACACGGCGCGGACCTGGGCCTGGTGTTCGACGGAGACGCGGACCGCTGCTTCATCATCGACGAGCTCGGAGGCGTGGTGGACCCGTCGGTGGTCACCGCCATGATCGCGGTGGCGGAGCTGGCCAAGCATCCCGGCTCCACGATCGTCACCAACACCATCACGTCCTGGTGCGTCGGCGAGGCCGTGGCCCGCCACGGCGGGCGGGTGGAGCAGTCGATGGTCGGCCACACCTACGTGAAGGCGCTGATGGCCGAGACCGGGGCGGTGTTCGGCGGCGAACACTCCGCCCACTACTACTTCCGTGACTTCTGGTCCGCGGACACCGGAATGCTGGCCGCTCTCCACCTGATCGAGCTGGTCAGGCAGGCGGATCGCCCCTTGTCCGCGCTGGCGGCGGTCTTCGACGGCTACCACCGCTCCGGCGAGCTCAACTCCACTGTCACCGACGCCGGCGCGTGCACGGCTCGCGTAGCGGCCGCCTTCGAGGGCCGGGGCGTGGCGGACCGGATGGACGGCCTCAGCGTCCGCAACCCTGAGGCCGGGTGGTGGATCAACCTGCGGTCCAGCAACACCGAGCCCCTGCTCAGACTCAACGTGGAGGCCCGCGACGAGGCCACGATGCTCGCCCTGCGCGACGAGGTGCTCGGGCTCGTCCGGGCCGGGTAGATTCGAACCGAGAACCAAGGGAGGTCAAGGACGATGGCAGACAACACGATGGAACTCTCGCCCGAGTTCATGGCGGTGGCGGCGTGCCCCGCGTGCCACGCGAAGTTCGCCGTGGACTACGACGCGCACGAGCTGGTGTGCACCAACCAGGCGTGCGGCCTGGCCTACCCCGTACGGGACAACATCCCCGTGCTCCTGATCGACCAGGCCCGCAGCACGCTGTGAACGGGCAGTTCTTCGACGACTCGAGGTTGGAGGACCCGGGCCTCGAGGCGCATGAGGGTCTCCGTCGGCTGGCGTCGGCCGGGGCGAGGATCCGGCGCGCGGCCCTGTCGGAACCGGTCGGCCATCTGGAGCGGGCGGACAGGCCCCGCGGCATTCTGGCGCTCGGCACGGAGGCCCGCCTGGTGCGCGCCGTGCTGGAGGTGGCCTGCCCGGTGCCGTTCATGGCGTGGCCCGGCCCAGGGCTCCCCGCGTGGGTGGGGCCGTTGGACCTCACCGTCGTGCTGGGCGATCACGACACCCCCGAATGGGTGCTGCAGTGCGCCGCGGAGGCCATGCGCCGCGGCTCGATGATGATCGTCGCGGCACCGATGGATTCGCGCCTGGCGCAGCTGACCTCCTCCTCTGCCACCACGCTCATCCCCACCTTGGAGCCTGATTCCCTGGCCGCCGCGGTGGGGGTGTTGTCGCTGCTTGGGGATCTCGGGCTCGGGCCCGCCGTGCATACCGGCCACGTGGCAGATGCCGCGGACCTGGTGGCGGAGGCGTGCGCTCCCGGCCGGGACCTGTCGGTGAATCCGGGGAAGGAGATGGCGCTGAACCTGGCGGACACACTGCCGCTGATCTGGGGCGGCACGGTGCTGGCAGGCCGGGCCTCGCGCAGGATCGCCGAGGCCGTCCGCCGCGCCTCCGGCAGGCCCGCCCTGGCAGCAGACGCCTCCGAGCTCGACACCCTGCTGCGCGCGGTCAAGCCGAAGGACCCGTTCGCGGATCCCCTCGAGGGCGACGCCGAGGCCCAGCCGTGCCTGGTCCTGCTCGACGACGACAAGCTGACCGATCGCCTCAGCGACGTGGCCGAACGGCTGGCGGCCCGCGCCGAGTCCGTCGGAGCCCGGGTGGCACGACTGTCCTCCGGCGACGCGGACCTGGCCCTCAGCGACGTGGAGCGCTACGTCACCCTCCTGCAGCGCGGGCTCTACGGCGCCGCCTACCTTGAGATCGGGCTGGCAGACTAACGCCATGCGCACGGTCTTCGTCCTCAATGGTCCCAACCTCGGCCGGCTCGGCACCCGGCAGCCGGAGGTCTACGGCGCCACCACCCACGCTCAACTGGCAGCCCACCTCGTCGAGTCTGGGCGCGGCATGGGGCTGAACGTAGAGGTGCGCCAGACGGACCATGAGGGCGAGATGATCGCGTGGTTGCACGAGGCTGCCGACGCCGGTGCCCCCGTCGTGCTCAACGCGGGGGCCTGGACCCACTACTCCTACGCGGTGGCAGACGCGGCCGCCCTGGTGCCCAGCTACGTCGAGGTCCACATCTCCAACGTCCACGGCCGCGAGGAGTTCCGCCAGCACAGCGTGCTCTCGGCCAAGGCCCAGGGCATCATCATCGGCTGCGGGGTGGGTGGCTACGACCTCGCACTGGCCCACATCGCCGCGTCGGGGGAGGCCCCGTCGGCCGGGTAGAGTGGCGGCGTGGATTTTCGCGTAGCTGACCTGTCCCTTGCCGACTTCGGCCGCAGGGAGATGACCCTCGCCGAGCACGAGATGCCCGGCCTGATGGCCATGCGGGAACGCTACGGCACCAGCCGGCCGTTGGCCGGTGCCAGGATCGCCGGATCCCTGCACATGACCATCCAGACGGCGGTCCTCATCGAGACCCTCGTGGCGCTGGGCGCCGAGGTGCGGTGGGCGTCGTGCAACATCTTCTCCACGCAGGACCACGCGGCTGCAGCCATCGCCGCCGCAGGGATTCCCGTCTTCGCCTGGAAGGGAGAGACGCTGGAGGAGTACTGGTGGTGCACCCGCCAGATCCTGCAGTGGCCGGACGGCGGTCAGCCCAACATGATCCTCGACGACGGCGGGGACGCCACGCTGCTGGTGCATGAGGGCGTCGCGGCCCAGCGCTCCGGCGCAGTCCCCGAGGCCGCCGACGGCGACCCCCAGGAGTGGCGCGTCGTCCTGGACACGCTGCGCCAGGCGCAGGGCGTCGTGGACTGGCAGGCGCTCGCGGACTCCGTCAAGGGCGTCACCGAGGAGACCACCACCGGCGTCCACCGCCTCTACGAGATGTTCCGAGAGGGCACGCTGCTGTTCCCGGCCATCAACGTCAACGACTCGGTCACCAAGTCCAAGTTCGACAACAAGTACGGCTGCCGGCACTCCCTCATCGACGGCATCAACAGGGCCACCGACGTCCTGATCGGCGGCAAGGTGGCCGTGGTGTTCGGCTACGGAGACGTGGGCAAGGGCTGCGCCGAGTCGCTGCGCGGCCAGGGCGCCCGCGTCATCGTCACTGAGGTCGATCCCATCTGCGCCCTCCAGGCCGCGATGGACGGCTACCAGGTGGCTGCGCTCGACTCCGTGGTGGAGCGGGCGGACATCTTCATCACCGCCACCGGCTGCTGCGACGTCATCACCGCCGACGACATGGCCAGGATGAAGCACCAGGCCATCGTCGGCAACATCGGCCACTTCGACAACGAGATCGACATGGCTGGTCTGGAGTCGCGCACGGATGTGGAGAAGATCGAGATCAAGCCGCAGGTGCACGAGTGGCGCTTCGCGGACGGGCACTCGGTCCTTGTCCTGAGCGAGGGCCGGCTGCTGAATCTCGGCAACGCCACCGGCCACCCGTCGTTCGTGATGAGCAACTCGTTCACCAACCAGGTGCTCGCCCAGATCGAGCTGTTCACCAAGACCGACGAGTACCCCGTGGGTGTGTACACGCTGCCGAAGCACCTCGACGAGGAGGTGGCCCGGCTCCACCTGGCCGCCCTCGGGGTGGAGCTGTCCACGCTCACCGACAAGCAGGCCGGCTACCTCGGGGTGGACCCGTACGGCCCGTTCAAGCCGGACAGCTACCGCTACTGAGGCAGGCTCACTCGCCGGGGTTCATGGACTGCCAGATCTCCTTGCACTCCGGGCAGACGGGGAACTTCTCGGGGTTCTTCGTCGGCACCCACACCTTGCCGCAGAGCGCCACGACGGGGGTGCCGTTGACCATGGCGGCCACCAGCTTCTCCTTGGGCACGTAGTGCGAGAAGCGGTCCTGGTCGCCGTCCTCGAACAGCTCAGTGCGCTCCTGAGTGACGGTCTGTGATCCGGGGGCGAGCTCAGTCATGCCCCCTATGCTAGTGTCCTGCGCCAGAAGCTCGCTGCGATTGACGGCCCCCCAGCGGCGCCTCGCCGCGTTCTCCTCACTCGACGAACGACCAAGTGCTACTTCGCTCGTCGGCCTTGCGATCCATCCCCTGGGACACCGCCACCCATCAACGAACTTCTGGCGCAGGACACTAGTCGGCGGAGGTGGGCGATGACCGGGTCTGGACAACGCATGCTCATCGTCGGCATCATGCTGTCGGTCTTCTCGGTGGCCTTCCAGTCCATCGGGCTGGCCACCGCGATCCCCACCATCATGGAGTCGTTCAACTCCGCCCACCTGTACCCGTGGGCGTTCACCACCATGATCTCGGGCATGCTGCTGGCCACCATCGTCAGTGGCCGGGTGGCCGACACGCGCGGTCCGGCGTTGCCGATGTACGCGGGGTTCGCCCTCTTCGCCGTCGGCCTGATCCTCGGCTGGCTCGCGCCGACGGTGTGGGTGGTGCTGGCGGCCCGCGTGGTGCAGGGCCTCGGGGCGGGGGCACTCAACCTCACGTTGTCGGTGACCGTGGCGCATGGGTTCGAGCCCCGCGACCGGCCCCGCGTGATGGCCCTGGTCTCGTTCTGCTGGCTGCTGCCGGCCTTCATCGGCCCCCCGTTCGCGGCGTGGCTGACGCAGTACGACTGGCGCCTGGTGTTCGCCACCATGCTTCCGCTGGTGGTGGTCGCGTTCCTCATGACCGGACCGGGCCTGCGCAGCGTCCAGGCGCGGTTCCGCGCGGGAGAGGACGCCGTCGCGCCCATCGCAGTGTGGCCCACGGTGGCGGTCACGCTGGGGCCCTCGTTCATCCTGCTGGCCGGGCAGGACCTCGGCTGGCTGAGCGCGGCCTCAGCCGTGCTGGGCGTTGCGGCGCTGGTGTGGGGTCTTCCGAGGATCCTCGCGCCCGGGACCCTCGGCGTGGGGCCGGGAATCCCCAGCGTGGTGCTCGCCCGGGCCATCCAGGCCGGATCCTTCTTCGCCGCCGAGACCATCCTGCTGGTCACCCTCCAGCAGTTGCGCGGGCTCACCCCGTTCGAGGTGGGGTTGGCGCTCACCGTCGGCAGCATCGGATGGACCCTCGGCTCCTGGCTGCAGTCCCAGGCGTGGGTGCGCCTGCACCGCGACTCCTACGTCACCTGGGGTGCGGCCTGCTCGACGGTGGGCATCGCGGCGATCACCGCCTTCGCCTGGTGGCCGGCCCTCCCGCTATGGGTGGGGCTGGGCGCCTGGATCGTGGGCGGTCTCGGCATGGGCCTGACCATGCCCAGCTCGGCGGTGGCCGTGATGAGTCTGTCGTCGGCCTTCCAGCAGGGCCGCAACCAGTCCTCGATGCAGGTGGCCGAGTCCGTGGGCAACGCGGTGATCACCGCGCTGGCCGGTGGCCTCTACACCGCGCTGCTGATGGTCGAGCCGCCGAAGCTGGCCTACTCGGTGCCGCTGCTGGTCCTCAGCGTCGCATCGGTGGCTGCCATCGTCGTCAGCAGGCGGATCGGGCGCATCCGCAACGAGTTGCTCGTGGCATCCTTGGACCCATGACCTACACCCCCCAGCAGCCGCCCGCAGGATGGTACCCAGACCCGGCCGGCTCCGGAGGCGAGCGCTTCTGGGACGGTATCGCCTGGTCCCAGGCCACGCGGGACCCGCACAGTCCGCCGCCATCGCATCCGCAGCCCCACCCGCAGCAGTCCTACGGCGCGCAACCGGGCTACGGCGCACAACCGGGCTACGGCACGCCAATGGGGGACACGCGCTACCAGCAGGAGCGTCCCTACGCGGGCTTCGGGTGGCGCGTGCTCGGTTTCATCATCGACTCCATCCTCCTGGGCATCCTCACCCAGATCGTCGCGGGCGCCCTCGGCCTCAACGCTGCGCTCGAGGTGGCGCTCCTGCGCTGGCAGCGGGACCTCACCGTGTTCGCGGAGAACCCCGTCGGCGATCTGCCGCTCCCCGGCGACGACTTCTGGACAGCGATGCTCTACAGCGCCATCCTGGGGGCCGCCCTGATGGCTGCGTACCGGACGGTCCTGTACGGCACACTCAGCGCCACCGTCGGCCAGTTGGCGCTGGGGCTACGGGTGGTCAAGGCGGGCGCCCCCGCGGACTCCAAGCTGGACTGGGGCACGGCGGCGGTCCGTGGGATCGTCAGCGCCGTCCTCTACGAGGTGATCTGGGTGATCAACGGACTTTTCGCCGCGTTCACGCGCGAGAAGCAGACGCTCGGTGACATGATCGCCAGAACACACGTCCTCAAGATCCGCTAAGGGCCCTCATCATGAATGACCTCCACCCCGGCCTGACCCAGTTGGCAGAGCGCTTCGGCATCGCCCAGGAGTTCTGGGACTGGAAGGGCCGCCACGTGCCCATTCCGGCCGAAACCATCGTGTCCGTGCTCGCCGCCTTCGACGTGGAGGCAGGCACGCCGGAGTCGGCAGGGGCAGCACTGACCAGGCTCGAGGACGAGCGCTGGTTGCGCACCGTCCCCGCCTGCACCGTCGTGGAGGAGGGGCGTGGCGTGCACGTGGCGATCCACGTCCCCGCCGGCACCGACGTGCGGGTTCACGTGCGCCTGGAATCCGGCGAGACGCGGCCGGCGTGGCAGTCGGAGAACTTCGCCCCGGACCGGTGGGTGGACGGGTCGGCGATCGGGGAGGCCAGCTTCTGGTTGGGGGAGGATCTGCCCACGGGGTATCACCACGTGGTGGCGCAGACCGTCACCGGCGTGCACACGGGCGCACTCATCGTCACGCCCTCGTTCGTCGGGTTCCCGGCCGCCATGCGCGGCCAGCGCATCTGGGGCTACGGCACGCAGCTGTACTCGGTGACCTCGCGACAGTCGTGGGGAATCGGCGACCTGGCTGATCTCGCGGACCTCATCACGTGGTCCGGCACCAAACAGTTCGCCGGCTACGTCCTGATCAACCCGCTGCACGCGGCCCAGCCGGTGCCGCCCATGGAGCCCTCGCCGTATCTGCCGGCCAGCCGCCGCTTCATCAACCCGATCTACATCCGCCCGGAGGCCATCGAGGAGTACGCCACCCTCAAGCGGTCCGTCCGCACGCGGATCAAGGCCCTGCGCAGGCAGGCCCAGTCCGCAGCGGAGACCTCCGGTTTCGTGGACCGTGACGCCATCTGGCCGTTGAAGATCGAGGCGCTGCGGCTCATCCACGAGGCCGGCATGCGCTCCGCGCGCCGCATCGCGTATGAGGACTTCCGTCGCCGCGAAGGCATCGGCCTGCGCAACTTCGCCCTGTGGTCCTGCCTGTCGGTGAGCCACGGGCAGCTGTGGACCGAGTGGCCCGAGGAACTGCAGCGGCCCTCGTCGCCTGAGGTCGCGGCCTACGCCGAGGCCAACGCGGCCGAGGTGGACTTCTTCGAGTGGCTGCAGTGGATCGCCCAGACCCAGGTGTCGGCGGCTCAGACCGTGGCCGCTGAGGTGAACATGCCGGTGGGCATCGTCACCGACCTCGCCGTCGGCGTGCACCGCCAGGGCGCCGAGACGTGGATGATGCCCGACGTCTTCGCCGCCGGGATGAGCGTTGGCGCGCCGCCGGACCAGTACAACCAGTCGGGCCAGGACTGGGGCCAGCCCCCGTGGCGCCCGGACAAGCTGGAGGAGCTTGCGTACGCGCCGTTCCGGGCGATGGTCTCAGCCGCGCTGCGGCGCGTCGGCGGGGTGCGGATCGACCACATCATCGGGCTGTTCCGCCTGTGGTGGGTGCCGATGGGGCTCGGCCCCACCAAGGGCACCTACGTGCGCAACAACCATGAGGCGCTGGTCGGGATCCTCGCGCTGGAGGCGCAGCGCGCCCAGGCGCTCATCGTCGGCGAAGACCTCGGCACCGTCGAGCCGTGGGTCCGCGACTACCTTGCCCGCCGTGGCATTCTCGGCACCTCGGTGCTGTGGTTCGAGGCCGGACACCAGGGCGAGCCCTTGGATGCGCAGTGGTGGCGCGAGTACTGCATGGCGTCGGTCACCACGCACGACCTTCCGCCGACTCTCGGCTATCTGGCCGGAGATCACGTCCGTCTGCGCGATCGCCTCGGGCTGCTGACGGAGCCGCTCGGGGAGGAACTGGCGAACGCGCAGCGCGAGCAGGCGGGATGGCTGGCGAAGCTGGTCGAGGAGGGGGTGCTGGCCCACGACCAGACGGAGGACCCGGCGGAGGTGATGTTGGCCCTGCACAAGTTTCTGCTCCGGACGCCGTCGAAGGTGCTGCTCGCCGGGCTCACCGACGCCGTGGGGGAGCGGCAGACGCAGAACCAGCCCGGCACCGTGGACGAGTATCCCAACTGGCGGGTCCCCCTGGCGGACATGCGGGGCAAGCGGATCTCGTTGGAGGACATCTTCAAGGCGCCGCTGCCGCGCCGGCTGGCCGCGGTGATGAACGGCCTCGACGAGCAGCCGGAGTCGCGCTGGGATCGCTGACGTCGGCTCAGATGTTGTGCACCACCGGGGCGGCCTGGTACGGGTTGGTCGTCTCGTCCCCGGTCTCATCGAGGATCAGGGTCTCCAGGGCGGGCTCGCCCTTCGAGATCCGCAGCGCCCCCACGGGGAGCTCCGCGAGGGAGTCGGCGTGCCTGCGTCGGGCGTCGTCGAGCGTGGCCCGGTAGACCACCTCGCCGTCCTTGATCACCGGGACGAGCAGGTCGCGGTCGTTGCCGTCGTTGCCCGGGGGCGTTCCCAGGCCGATGACCTCGGTCTCGGCCCTGCCGTCGGCGCCGCGGCGGCGCATCGCGAACTTGCGGCCGCCGAGCGTGTTCTTGCCCTTCGACTTCTTCGCCACCGGGGTCATGTGGGCGTCCGGCGCGTCCGAGTCGGCCCTGGCGACCAGCTTGTACACGAAGCCGCAGGTGGGGTGCCCGGAGCCGGTGACCAGCGCGGTGCCCACGCCGTACCCGTCGACGGGCGCACCCTGGAGGGCCGCGATCTGCCACTCGTCCAGGTCCGAGGTCACCATGATCTTCGTCTTCGTGGCGCCGAGATCGTCGAGAAGGTCGCGGGCCTGCCGGGCGACGATGGCCAGATCCCCGGAGTCCAGCCGGATTGCCCCCAGTCGGCCCTCGGTGAGCTCCACGCCGAGCCGGATCGCGGCGTCGATGTCGTAGGTGTCCACCAGCAGCGTGGTGGAGTCCCCCAGGGTGGCGAGCTGCGCCCGGAACGCGTCCTCCTCCGTGTCGTGCAGGAGCGTGAACGAGTGGGCCGCGGTCCCGATCGTGGGGACGCCGTAACTGCGGCCGGCCTCGAGGTTCGAGGTGGAGGCGAAGCCCGCCACATAGGCGGCGCGGGCCGCGGCGACGGCGGACCACTCCTGCGTGCGACGGGACCCCATCTCGGCGCACGGCCTGGTGCCGGCCATCGACGTCATGCGCGAGGCGGCCGCGGCGATCGCCGAATCGTGGTTGTAGATCGCCAGCAGTACCGTCTCCAGCAGGCACGCCTCCGCGAAGGTGCCCTCGACGGAGAGCACGGGCGAGCCGGGGAAGTAGACCTCGCCCTCCGGATAGCCCCAGATGTCGCCGGTGAACCGGTAGTTGGCCAGCCACTCGGCCAGGTTGTCCTGAATGATGCCGCGATCAAGGAGCCAGCTCAGCTCCGCCTCGTCGAACCGGAACCGCTCGATGGCCTCGACGGCGCGGCCCAGCCCTGCCGCCACACCGTAGCGGCGGCCCTCCGGGAGCCTGCGGGTGAACAGGTCGAAGAGGCTGCGCCGATCGGCGGTGCCGGCGTTCATCGCGGCCTGCACCATGGTGAGCTCGTAGTGATCGGTGAGCAGCGCGGTGGTCATGAACGGCACCCTATCCTGGGGCCATGAGCAGTGCAGGCGATGGCGGAGTCGAGATCCTCGAGGCGCCCGCGGAGACCCCGTTGACGGTGGGCCAGTGGGTCACCATCGTGTGGGATGACCCCGTGAACCTGATGAGCTACGTCACCTACGTGTTCCAGGAGTACTTCAAGTATCCGCTGGACAAGGCGGAGAAGCTCATGCTGCAGGTGCACAACGAGGGGAAGGCGGTGGTCTCCACAGGCAACCGCGAATCCATGGAGCGGGACGTGCTGGCGATGCAGGGCTACAACCTGTGGGCCTCGATGGAGCAGTCATGACACTGGAACCCGACGACATCGTCTGGGCGTTCGACGGCAACGACGGCCGGGCCGACGGCCTTCGCTCGATGATCGAGCTGTACGTCGCCCAGGTTGTCACGTTGCTGCCCACCGAGAGCGACGACCCGTTCGAGCAGATCGTGTCGGACCTCTCCGATGACCCCACCAACCGGATGCTGGGCAATCCGCGGCTGGTGCGCCTGTTCCCGCCGGCGCTGCCGGACGCCAAGGGCGCCGACGACTTCTGGCGCGACTCGATCCACAGCCAGGCCCGCGCCCGGGTGGCCGCCGCCCGCGCCGTCGCCCAGGACCTCCAGGGTTGGGAAGGCCATGTGCCCGTGGCGTTGGGCCGCGTCGACGACTGGGCGAAGGTGCTCGGCGCGCTGCGCCTCTTCTGGTACACCGAGCTGGCCGGCCCGGAGCGTCTGGCGGAGCCGGACGACGCCGCCGTCGAGTCCGGTGGCCTGCACGACCTCATCGAGTGGCTGGGATTCCTCCTGGACGACCTGATGGAATCGCGCACCACATGCCTGCGGCTGGGCGTCAGCCTGGACCCGATGGACTTCGAGGTGGACGATGACTAGTCAACTCATCGAGCGGCCCATCGGCGTCTTCGACTCGGGCTTCGGCGGCCTCACGGTGATGCGATCGCTCGTCGAACAGCTGCCCAACGAGGACTTCATCTACCTCGGCGACACGGCGCGGGCCCCCTACGGGCCGCGCTCTATCGCCGAGGTGCGGGCCTTCGCGCTGGAGGGCCTGGACTTCCTCGCCGCCCAGGGCGTGAAGGCACTGGTGATCGCCTGCAACTCCGCTTCCTCGGCGGTGCTGCGGGACGCGCGAGAGCGCTACGACGTGCCCATCACCGAGGTGGTGCTGCCCGCCGCCAGCCGGGCTGTCGCGGCCACCCGCAACGGCAGGGTGGGCGTGGTGGCCACCGAGTCGACGGTGAACTCCCGCTCCTACGACGACGCGTTCGCCATCGCGCCCCACATCACGCTGACCGCCCAGGCCTGCCCGAGGTTCGTCGAGTTCGTCGAGGCGGGCATCACCGGCGGCGACGAGCTCCTGGACGTGGCACGCGAGTATCTCGAGCCCGTGGCCAAGGCCCACGTCGACACGCTGATCCTCGGCTGCACCCACTACCCGCTGCTGAGCGGGGTGATCAGCTATGTGCTCGGCAACGGCGTGACGCTGGTGTCGTCGGCCGAAGCCTGCGCGCAGTCCACCTACTCCCACCTCACCCAGGCCGGCCTGTTGCGGCACCAGCCCCGTGAGGCCACGCGCCGCTTCCTCACCACCGGAGACGCCACGGACTTCCACGGCATCGGGCGGCGTCTACTGGGCAGTTTCGTCACCAATGTCGAGCAGGTGAGCATCGCCGCCGCCACGGTAAGTTAGGCGCCATGACCTTTCGCCGTGCAGATGGACGCGCCCCCGATCAGCTCCGCGAGGTGCGCATCACCCGCAGCTGGCTCGATCACGCCGAGGGATCTGTGCTGGTGGAGTTCGGCCGCACCCGTGTGCTCGTCGCGGCCTCCGTCACCGTCGGCGTCCCACGCTGGCGCAAGGGCTCCGGACTGGGCTGGGTCACGGCCGAGTACGCCATGTTGCCGCGTGCCACGCACACCCGCTCGGACCGCGAATCCGTCAAGGGGCGCCTCGGCGGGCGCACCCATGAAATCTCCCGCCTCATCGGACGCTCGCTGCGGGCCGTGGTGGACTACAAGGCGCTCGGCGAGAACACGATCGTGCTGGACTGTGACGTGCTGCAGGCCGACGGGGGCACCCGCACCGCCGCCATCACCGGGGCCTATGTGGCCCTGGCCGACGCCGTCGAGCACCTGCGCGCCCTCGGAGCGCTGAAGGGGGAGCCGCTCACGGATTCGGTGGCGGCCGTGTCGGTGGGCTTCGACGCCGACGGTGTGGCCCTGCTGGATCTCGCCTACGAGGAGGATTCGGCGGCCGGCACGGACATGAACATCGTGATGACCGGGTCGGGGGCCTTCATCGAGGTGCAGGGCACCGCCGAGGGCACTCCGTTCAGCCGCGAGGAGCTGGGCACCCTGCTGGACCTGGGCACGGCCGGCTGCGAGGAACTCACCCGGCTGCAGCGGGAGGCCTTGGCGTGAGGCTCCCCGAGCGGCTGGTGCTGGCCACCAACAACCCGAAGAAGCTGGCGGAGCTGCGGCGCATCCTGGTGTCCGAGGGGGTGGGCGTCGAGGTGCTCGGCCTCGGCGACGTCGGCCGCTACCCTGAGCCCGCCGAGACCGAACGCACCTTCGAGGGCAACGCGTTCCTCAAGGCCGCGGCGGCCGCGCGCGAGACGGGCCTGATGGCCGTCGCCGACGATTCCGGCCTCGAGGTGGACGAGCTCAACGGCATGCCCGGTGTCCGCTCCGCGCGATGGGCGGGCCCGGCCTGCGACGACGAGGACAACAACCAGCTCCTGCTGGCCCAGCTCGACGGGGTGCCCACGGAGCGACGCACGGCGCGGTTCGTCTGCGCGCTGGCCATGGTCTCGCCCGCGGGGGAGCGGAGGATCTGGCACGGCACCATGCCGGGCCGGATCGCTGAGGCGCCCGAGGGGGAGCACGGCTTCGGCTACGATCCGCTGTTCATCCCGGCAGGTCTGGACGTCAGCTCCGCCGAGCTCAGCGCCGAGGAGAAGGACTCCATCAGCCACCGCGGCATCGCCGTGCGCGGATTCGTCGACTACCTCAAGGGTCTCGCGTGAAGCAGTACCTGGACCTCCTGCGCCACGTCACCGACACCGGCGTGGACAAGCCGGACCGCACCGGCACCGGCACCCGGTCCGTGTTCGGCTACCAGATGCGCTTCGATCTGGCAGACGGCTTCCCGCTGCTCACCACCAAGAAGGTGCACACACGGTCGGTGTTCGGCGAGCTGCTCTGGTTCCTCCGCGGCGACACGAACCTGGCCTGGCTGCACGAGAACAACATCACCATCTGGGACGAATGGGCCGACGCCGACGGCAACCTGGGCCCCATCTACGGCTACCAGTGGCGTTCCTGGCCCACGCCGGAGGGTGGCCACATCGACCAGTTGGCGGCCGTCGTCGAGTCCCTCAAGTCCAAGCCGGACTCCCGCCGTCACATCGTCTCGGCGTGGAATGTGGCGGACGTGGAGTCGATGGCCCTGCCGCCGTGCCACATGATGTTCCAGTTCTACGTGGCGCCCGCGGACGACGGCGGCCCCGCGCGGCTCAGCTGCCAGCTGTACCAGCGCTCGGCGGACATCTTCCTCGGCGTGCCGTTCAACATCGCCTCGTACGCCCTGCTCACGCACCTCGTCGCCCAGGTGACCGGGCTGCGCGTGGGGGAGTTCGTGCACACCCTGGGCGACGCTCACATCTACTCCAACCACGTGGACCAGGTGGCCGAGCAGCTGACCCGGGAGCCGCGGCCGCTGCCGAAGCTGCGGCTCAACCCCGAGGTGACCGAGCTGGACGCGTTCACGCTGGCAGACATCGAGGTGGTGGGCTATCACCCGCACCCCGCCATCAAGGCGCCCATCGCCGTGTAGGCGGCTACCCTATCCGTCATGAGCGAACTGCGGCCGTCCTTCCAGGAGCGGGACAGGTATCTCGACCTGCTGTCGACGGCCTACGCCGACGGTCGGCTGGACGAGGCTGAGTTCCAGACTCGCAGCGACGCCGTGCTCGCGGCGGTGACGCACCGCGACGCCATGGCCCAGTTCCAGGGCCTGCCGGAGCCCAACATCGTGCCCGTGACGCCAACCTATCCGCGCCCCCAACCTGGGCCGCCGCAGGCGTTTCAGCCCCTTCCGGAGGTGTACCGCGGCCCGTCGTCGAGTGGAGTAGGACGCCGGGTTGTGCTCGGCGTCGCGGCAGCCATCGTCGGGGTGGGGGCTTTGGGTGTGATCAGCTTTTCCGGTATGCGGACGAGCGAGTCCGGCTCGGGGGTCATGGACCCGATGATGCCGGAGCCCGAGTGGGCCGGGGGAGCCCTCGACCTGGACCCCATGTACCTCGAGGGATGGGGCGAGACCTCGGCGCTGCTGCGTGAACACGGCTTGGACTCCCTCCTCGAGTTGCGCATCACGGCGAACGAGATCGCCGGTGTGGGATCTCAGGCCCGCGCGCCCGGCGAGCTCACCACCTTCTCGCGGCTAGGCATGGGGCCCATCGAGATGAGCGAATCGACGGCCGCCGCGCCGGTCAGCCTCGCGGACCTGAACCTCGTCGACTGGCTAGTCCAGGAGGCGCTGGACCTGGCCGGGGCCCACCTCACCGGTGCCGTATCCGAGGTGCTGTTGGTGTGGACGGAGACAGGCGACCCGACGGTGCGCGTCACGGCCACCGACGGTCCGGCGTCCGGATCGATCCAGATCGACGCCGACGGCGGGACGGTCGACTATCAGCCGATGGGGCCGCGATGAGGATCGTCGCGATCGCGGCCGTGGCGGACAACTGGGTGATCGGCTCCGGCGAGGACATGCTGTGGCACATCCCCGAGGACTTCCGCCGCTTCAAGAAGGTCACCACCGGCAACACGCTCATCTTCGGGCGCCGCACCCACGAGCAGATCGGGCTGCTGCCCAACCGTCGGATCATCGTCGTCACCCGTGATCCCGACTGGAGCGACGACGGCGTCGAGGTGGCGCACTCCATCACCGAGGCCCTGGACCTCGCCGCCGAGACCCCGGAGCGGGTGTGCTTCATCGGAGGCGGGGCGCAGATCTACGAGGCGGCGTGGCCCTACCTCACCGAACTCGACATCACCCACGTCAACCAGCAACCCGACGGGGAGGCCCGGTTCCCGATCATCTCGCCGCGCGAGTGGACGGAGATCTCCCGCGAGGTGCGGGATGGCTTCCACTTCTCAAAGTACGTGCCTACCCCGTCGGCCGTCGGCTGATCGGCCGATGGCGCGCCGTATCCTGCACCTTGACCTGGACGCCTTCTTCGCCGCCGTCGAGCAACGCGACAAGCCCAGCCTGCGCGGCAAGGCCGTCGTCGTGGGCGGGGCGGGGCCGCGGGGGGTGGTGGCCACGGCCTCCTACGAGGCCCGCCGGTTCGGGGTGCGCTCCGCGATGTCCGGGGCCGAGGCGCGCCGCCGTGCGCCCAACGCCGCCTTCCTCGGCGGCCGGTTCGCGGCGTACAGGGAGTCCTCGCGGATCGTGATGGCGCTCCTGCGTGAGGTGTCGCCCGTGGTGGAGCCGCTGAGCCTCGACGAGGCGTTCGTGGACCTCGGGCCCTCGGGCTGGGCCGACGAGGAGATGCCCCAGCGCGTGGCCGCGCTGCGGGCCGAGCTCACCGCCCGCACCGAGGGGCTGACGGCCTCCGTGGGTGTGGCGTCGTCGAAGTTCCTGGCCAAGCTCGCCTCGGAGGCGGCCAAGCCAGACGGTGCCCGCATCATGGACCCCGCCGAGGAACTCGATTTCCTGTCCCAGCTGCCGGTGCGATCCATCCCCGGGGTAGGTCCGGCCACCGAACAGAGACTGTCGGCCATCGGCGTGCACACCGTCGTGGACCTGCGGGCCGCGGACAGTGCCGAACTGATCCGTGAGCTGGGTCAGGCCGCCGGTGAAGGCCTGGCCGCGCTCGCCTGGGGCCGCGACACCCGCGCGGTGCAGCCCCAACGTGACCCGAAGTCCATCTCGACGGAGGACACCTTCGCCACCGACCTCACCGACCGAGCCCAGCTGGAGGCGATCCTGCGCCGCGATGCCGCCGCCGTCGCGGGCAGGCTCAGCCGCGCCGGCTACTTCGCGCGCACCGTCACCGTCAAGGTGCGGTTCCCGGACTTCACCACCCGCACCGTGGCCCGAAGCCTGGGAGGTGCCACCGACGCCGTCGACGTCATCACCGTCGCCGGGCTGGAACTGCTCGGAGAGGTGGACGTGCGGGAGGGCGTGCGCCTGCTGGGGATCGGGGTGAGCAACTTCGCCACCTCAGCACAGGAACGGCTCTTCGGTGACGAGGAGACGGCATCGACGGTCACAGAGGTGAGCCTCGGCGACGACGTGGGGCTCAGCGGGGTGCGCGGCCGCGGGTTCCATCCCGGGGCGGATGTGGTCCATGACGAGCACGGTCGCGGCTGGGTGTGGGGGTCCGGCCTGGGGAGGGTCACGGTGCGGTTCGAGACGCGCACCACGGGTCCGGGGCCGATCCGGACGCTGCCCGTCGACGACCCGGGCCTCAGCCCTGCGGGGATCTACGCGCTCCCGCGAGCCGTGGTCGAAGACGACGGGTGACAGGTCAGGGCCGGGCCGGAGGCTGTGTGACCGAGTCTGCCCGGCTCGTGGCCACATACTGCCTGAGGGTGGCCAGATCCGGGGCGGTGAGTTCACCGTCGGCCTCCTGCACCAGCAGATCGACGTGGCGGTCAGCACGGGCGGCCAGCTCGGGGTCCACCGCCGCCACGCGGATCCTGGCGGCGAGGTCCACCAACGATTCCAGCACGATGCGGGCGTTCAGCGCGTAGGGGCGAAGGTGCTCGAAGGGCATGTCGACGATCTCCGCGGCGCGCACGGGCCTCAGATACAGGCGCGGGGCCCCGTCGTCATCGACGAGGATGGTGCCGGTGTCCGGCCGGGAGACGGCGGTCAGCACCCCGGCGGCCACCTCCTCCACGGCGTTGACCGCTGTGTAGGGGTCGTTGGTGCCGGGGGAGAGCGCCCGGACGGCGAGCTCCACCACCTGTTGCTCCGCGAAGCGCACGTCCTGCTCCGTCGTCCGGGAGGGGCCGACGTGCACGTGGTCGCGGATCCTGTGCTGCGCCACGTCGACGGCCTCCGCCGGCCACACGAGGGCCAAGGGCTCGTCCTCCATCACCTGGTCCCCGACCCGCTTGAGCAGCCGCACAGAGGTGGCGGTCTGGGTGATGTCCTCGGCGAGGTCGCGGATGTCGATTCTGGTGAGGTAGCCGGACCGGCCGAGCGTCGCGACGCCGCCGCCCTCACGGGGCGGATCGAAGTGGTCGACGTGCTTGTCGTCGGGATCGAGCCAGTTGTCCCTGACCGCGCGGCGGAAGTCGTCGCGGGCACCCTTGACGAGGGCGTCGACCTGGACCGATCCCGCGATGTGGTTGATGAACCAGACGAACAGGAAGACGTCCACCACGCCCAGGGCGATGGCCCCGTTGACGGCGATGTGCGGCACGAAGGCGGACCCGTCGTCGCCCTCGGAGCGGATGGTGCGCAACACCATGAGCGTGTAGACGAACGTGGCCACCAGCACCCCCAGGACGATCTGGTTGTTGCGGTCCCGCATGAAGTTGCGCACCAGACGCGGCCCGTACGTGGTGGAGGTGGTGCTGATCACCGAGATGGTGATGGAGAAGGCGGTGCCCGCGACGCCCAGGAACGACGCGACGGCCGAGAGCAGGGCCCTTGCCCCGTCGACGCCGGTGTCGAACAGGAAGCTCTCCACCACGCCCGGGAGGGGCAGTTGCGCGCGATCGGCCGCTACCAGGAGTTGCGACGCTGCGATCGCGGCGGTGATGAACAGCGCGGGGATGAACCAGAACCGTTGCGGAACGTCAGATAGCCAACTGCGGAGTCTGCCCATATCGGCAGGCTAGTGGTCGTCGCCGCTCATCGTCGGGGGTTCAGGTTCTGGCGGCGTGGCCCGGCCCTTCGCTCCCTGAGGAGGGCCGCCCGCGTAGCGGCGTGGCCTGTCTCCTCCCGTTCCGTGAGGAGGGCCGTCCGCGGAGCGGCGTGGCCTGGCCCTTCGCTCCCTGAGGAGGGTCGCCCGCGTAGCGGCGTGGCCTGTCTCGAAGGGTTGTGACTACCACCTTCACGCAGTTCTCGTCGTCGGGTGCGGTGAGCCGCGAGCCGATGCCCGGGCGGCCGTTGTCCATGGTCTCGATGTTCCGGCCAGCCGGGTAGGTGGTCGGGTTGTTGAGGCCGCCCGGGCATCGACTCCCGTCTCCCCACACTCGTCCTGCTTGTGGCGTTGTCTTGTTCGGGTGCGTCCCGGCAGGGCGGCGTTTCGGTTGGGTCTCCTTGGGCGGGATGCCGGTTGGGTGATCCTCGGGTTGGGCACCGCGACGCGGCGCCGCCCTGCCGTCCCTCACCCTTGCTCTCAGGTGCGGGTTCTCGACCCTCCGAGACGTCCTCCGGTCGCTTCGCGACGCGGGACCTTCAGGGACCGAGCCTGGCCGTTCCTTCAGCTCCCTACCCCCGGTGGGCCGACGGAGATGACCAACAGTTGAGGCCTCCCGCTAGGGTGTCAACCATGGGAGCGCGCATGTTCACCGCAGTCCTGCCGCCGGCCGGTGTCATCCGCCAGTTGGACACCCTGCTCGAGCCCAGACGCGACGCCGAACCGTCGCTGCGCTGGACCCGCCCCGAGGGGTGGCACATCACCACCTCCTTCATGGGCGAGGTGCCGGAGGAGAACCTCGGGCGGCTGGAGGAGAACCTGGCGGAGCTGGCGGCCCGGACGCGGCCGTTCGACGTGGAGCTCGTCGGCGGCATCGCTTTCCCCGATCCGGCCAGGTCCCGGGTGCTCGGCCTCGCGGCGGCCACCCCGGACGACCGGTTGGCGTCGCTGTCGGCGAGCTGCCGGGCCGCCGCCAGCAGGGCTGGGGTCGCGGCGGACGGCGCCCGGTTCGTCGGACACCTGACCCTGGCCCGGCACAACCGCGGGCTGCTCGCCGTGCGTTGGCTCGAAGTGTTCGACTCCTTTCCCAGCTGGCGTTGGGTGGCCGACGAGTTGTGCCTGGTGGAGTCGCACCCGGGCGCGCGCTATGTGGTCGCGGAGAGGTTCCCGCTGGGCGGGAAGCCGACGGGTCCCCTAGACTGAACGGCGCCCCCGACAGGGCGAGCCGAAGTGGTGGAATTGGTAGACACGCAGGATTTAGGTTCCTGTGCCCTCGGGCGTGCGGGTTCAAGTCCCGTCTTCGGTACCGCGCAGGTGCGATGATCCCACCCGCCTTCAGCCTCGTCTCCGCCCAGTGCGATAGTGGGCGGGTTCCACTCCGCTCGTCTCACTGGAGGACCTCATGTTCGTCGCCACACCCGTCACCCCCGATGGCCACTCCGCACCGTCCTGGGGCAAGGCGCACTGGATCGGCGTCGCGGAGGTCACCGATGGCGAGGTCACGTCGTGGCGGATCGACGAGGTGGCCTGGGATATGTCCCACGACGCCGGCACCCACGGCTCGCACCACGCGCGCATCGTGCGCTTCCTCAAGGACCAGTCGATCAGCGCCGTCGTGGTGGATCACATGGGGGAGGGGATGGTGCGCGTCATGAACACGATGGGTATCCCCATCCTCTCGGCCACTCCTGGCGACGCCCGCGTCTCCATCCTGAAGGCTCTGGAGGCCGCCAGTACCACCGGCCCCTGAGGAGGGCCGCCCGCACCACCGCTCCCTGAGGAGGGCCGCCCGCGAAGCATGGCCTGTCCCCATCGCTCCCTGAGGAGGCGCGCCGCCGAAGGCGCGGGTGCCGTCTCGAAGGGTCGTGACTACCACCTTCACGCGGGTCTTGTGGTCGGGTGTGGTGAGCCGTGAGTCGATGCCCGGGCGGCCGATGTCCATGTTCTTGAGGTCGTCACGGCCAGGGTTTGTGGTCGGGTTGTTGAGGCCGCCCGGGCGTCGTCTCCCGTCTCCCCGCACTCGCCCTGCTTGTGGCGTTGCCAGGTCCCGGGTGCGGCTCGGCAGGGCGGCGTTGGGGTCGGGCCTGCTTGAGCGGGATGCCGGTTGGGCGATCCTCGGGTTGGGCACCGCTACGCAGTGCCGCCCTGCCGTCCCCCACCCTGGCTTTCGGGTGTGGGTTTTCGATTCTTCGAGACATTCTGCGCGGTCGCTGCGCGGCGCGGGAGGTCCCATCCGCTCCCTGAGGAGGGCCGCCCGCGGAGCGGCGCGGGCCGTCTCGAAGG
>NZ_JACJGA010000012.1:0-35676 GCF_014164725.1 Tessaracoccus sp. MC1627
TCCGGTGCGGTCGAGGTGGCCGCAGGCCTCGCAGATCCGGAACCGGGGCCCGGCGAACCTGTTGCCCGCGATGGTGATCTCGCCGGCGGTGTGGCGGCGGGGGCCGAGGTTGTACCAGCGCACCTCCATGCCCTTGAGGTACGCCACCCCCAGCCCGCCGGTGGTGTACCAGCGATCCTGCACGGTCTCCGGGTCGACGTCGGCGGCGGTGACGATCGCGAAACCGGCGCACGCGGCGGAGTGCTTCCAATTCAGGCTACGATCGCCTCTCGCCGCTGTGGCGAGACGGGCCCACGAGCAGTCGAGGTGCTCATAAAGCTACCCGTGTCATGGATCGATGAGATGCGTAGAAGTGGCTCAAGCCTTTGATCCCGAGGGCTTGTTGTCGGCACGCGCATCGATGACAACGATGGACTTCTCGCCACGGAGGTCTAGTTCCTTTAGGACGGCATCGACCTTTACGACGTCGGCGTCCGTGAAGCAGACGATCATCTTGACTGAGGTCCGGGTGCCGTTGGCCTTCTCGTAGACCGCAACTTGGTTCTGAAGGTTCCTCTTGAGCTGACTGTTGCTCGCGAGCTTGATCTCGATCAGCGATTTGTCGATAGCTCCCTTGCTCACCTTGAAGTCCACTGGCCCGCGCCCGTTATTCACCTCGCGGTTCACGTCAAACTCGCTCCCGAAGAAGATCAGGCCGAAGAAGAGTTGGACTTCCTTCTCCGTCGCGAGCGGGCGTTCGTGGCCTGGCCGGTTGAGAAGTCGGTGACCGTCTTGGTTCTCGATATACTGCTTGAAGCCGATCGCCCGAGCGAGCGCCTCGTCGTAGCTGTTGACCGGCGTCTGGTAAAGCGTGGTGTTGGTGCGGATGTCCTCGACGACCTGTTGCACCATCCGCACGAGAACCTCGAAAACCTCCTGCCGCCTCTTGGCGCTGAGTCCGACTGCCTGCTCCCCGGTGTTCTCCTTCTGGCGGATGTAGTAGTCGATGACCTCCGGAAACTGGAGAATCGCCGCGGCTGCCAGGTCCGAGTACTCCTTCTTCGTGGGGTTGTCACTCAACTTCTTGAAGAGGTAGTTGTTGACCTGCGCGCGGAGCTGGTCATCCTCGATCGCGTCGGGAATGCTGCTGAACTCGCGCACCAAGTCAGAGCGACTAATCCAGGTGTCGTCCTTGGTGAGCATGTCGGCTGGGGTGAGCAGGACGTAGTCGTCGCGGAGTGCTGGCAGATCGTACTGGCGCGATTCCCAGGTCTCCGTCTCGTAGTTGAAGACCGCGCGAGCGACCGAGAACGTGCCGCGCTGGACGGGCGACAGATGTGTCTGGGCGAACGCCTGGGTGTACTCCAGCAGATAGCGCTTGATGAGGTTCGTGGTGAAGTCGCTGATGTTGTCGCGTCCGACGCCCTCTTTGATGAGCGCGAGCCTCTCCAGGTGGGCACCCTTGGTGATCGACTCCGACCCAAACCCTTTCAGGATCGAGCCGAGCGAGTTGTGAAGTGCGCCGGCGAAGTCCTTGCCGAGCCCGCTCCCCGAGTTGCCGAGCACTGTGAATCCGAGCCAGTTCTGCTTCACCTCTTGGAACATGTACCAGGACTTGATGAGCCCCGGATCGAGGTCGGGAGTGGCTCGGTCGCGGAGGAAGACGAGGTAGCGGATCATTCCGTCGTGGAGATCGCGGTAGTCCTGCTTCTTGCTGTTGAAGAGCAGGAAGGGGTCGATGAAGAGCGGCAGGTCCGAAGCGAGGCTGATGTCGAAGGCTCCGTAGTCTTCCAGAACTTTCGGCGACACTCCGAAATGCTGTGAGAAGTAGAGCTCAATCCCCATCGTGGCTACACGCCAGAAACGAGCTGCATCAACTCGGTATAGTCGGTGACTACGTCGTATGTGACGTCACTGCCGTTCTTCTCGCTGAGTGACGCGAAGAACTTGCGGGCGCACTCGATCTTGGCATCTTCGACGCCCTTGAGCTGGAGTGTGGACAGCGAGCCCTTGGTCTCGGCGACGAAGTAGACGTGCTTGACGCTGCCCTCGGTGAACGCGATGGCCCAGTCGGGGTTGTAGTCACCGACTGGCGTCGGGATGAAGAACCCGCGTGGGAGCTTCGCGTACACAGCGACCTCGTGGCTGGTATCGAGTTCGGTGACGAACTCGCGCTCAACCTTGGAGTCGGCGACCACGTAGTCGTAGATGTGCTTCTTGAGCTTCGATCCGGCCTTCGAGAAGTCTTGGGCGGTCTGGTTCTCGGTGAAGATCGCAGAGTCGAAGCGGTCTTCAAGCGCGTCGTAGGCAAGGTGCTCGACGATGATAGTGGCTTTCTGCTCGTTGATGAGTCGGGCGGCCTCAGTGATGAACTGCTCAGGGTTGAGACGGAACTTGGCAAAAGTTCCTGGCGTGACGCCTCGGAGGATCGCGGCGACGGTGCGACGAGTGAGTTGGGTCTTCTCGGTGATCTCTCCGAGAAGGTCGTACTTCACCTGCGAGCCGGCGCTCACGGTCTCGGTGTGCGTCTGCGTGGTCTGCACCGCGAAGCCGGAGCCGCGGGTTAGGTCGTCAGCCTCCAACTGCGCTCGCTGCTGGCCAGCTTGCACGACGTATTGCAGTGCGGTGACGTTGAGGTGCTTGTCAAGGTGCGTGATCGCCTTACGGATCAGCTCTGCGGAGTCGAACTCGACCTGGTAGACGGCGCGGTGGTTGATCCGGCCCCACAGGGCCTGGAACTCCTCGCGGGCGAAGTTGGCCTCGTTCAGCGGAATCTTCTTCGGCTTCCGGTCGTCGGTAGGCACCGGTAGGTCGAGGTAGAGCACGTCGATCAGCGGCCACACAAAGTCGATGACAGGCTTGAGCACCTCAGAGGTGGGAGCGGCGAGGGTCCCGTCTTCCTTGGCCTCCTTGTAAGCGTCGGAGATCGTGTCGTCGTCGTTCACGTAGTCGTTCTTGACCAGATACTTGTAGAGCGCCTGGGCGACGGCCTCCTCGATGACCAACTCGCCCGAGAGCGTCTGGATGGTCTTGCCGACGAAGAACTTGACGCTGGCCTTGCGCGGCCGAGCGGCGAGCGACTCGGATATTTCGCGTTGGAGGCCCGTCACGAAGTCGGTGTAGGACTCGTCGGTGACAACGGTCAGCTCGTTGATGTCGTGCACCGTGACGGGGTTGTCCATCCGCTCCCCGTGCTGGTCAACGGCCAGCCGCAAGCCGCGTCCGATCTCCTGGCGGCGGGAGACTGTGTTGTCGCTCTTCTTGAGCATGCCCATGACGAACACGTTGGGGTTGTCCCAGCCCTCGCGCAGTGCCGAGTGGGAAAAGATGAACCGAACGGGTTCGGCGAACGACAGCAAGCGTTCCTTGTCCTTAAGGATCAGGTCGTAGGCGTCGGTATCTACCGACTGACCCTTGTCGTCACCGCGACCGGATACCTTGCCGTCGATCTGGCGTTTGGTCTTCTTATCGATGGAAAAGTACCCCTCGTGCACGCGGCGCACGTCATCCCGGCGCAGGTAGGTCTGGTACTCCTCGGTGGCCGCGTCGATGGCGAGCTCGCCCAGCACCTCATCGCGGATCGCGGCGTACTCCTCCTCGAACATGCGCGCGTAGTCGCCCAGGGTGTCCTCGCGGCTATAGTCGCGATACTTGGCGACCTCATCGATGAAGAACAGCGAAAGCACCTTGACCCCCTGGCTGAACAGCTCGCGCTCCTTGTCCAGATGCGCCCGGACCACCTCACGAATCTGGATGCGGCGCTTGGTCTCCTGGGTGACATCCCGGTCGGCGAGCTGCCCGGCCAGCACCACGTCACCGTTGCTCAGCTCGATCACGTCGCGGTTGGCGTCCACCTCAGTGATGAACAAGCCCTTGTACGCCTCGATCCCGTGTGAGACATCGTGGAGGTTGGCACCCATGTCGAGACGCTTGAGCTGCCGTTTGATGCCCGAGGCCGTCTGCACTTCGATCTCGACCCGCGCCCGAGGTTTGGCGCCCTTGGCGATCTCGATGGCGTCCAGGTACAGGTAGGCGGTCGATCCGGCGAGCCCCTTCACGGTGATGCCGCGCACTGCGATCTTCTTCACGAGCTTCTGGTTGTAGGCGTCCAGCGCGTCGAGCCGATGCACCTTGGTGTGATCGACCTTGTGCGTGGCGGAGTAACGCAACAGCATCAAGGCGTTGAACTCCGCCAACGCCTTGAGCGACTTGTCGGCGCCGATCTTCTGCGGCTCATCGATGATCACGATCGGCCGGTTTGCCTTGATAACGTCGATTGGGCGGCGGGACTGGAAGTCGTCCAGCTCGTCGTAGATGCGGCGCTGGTCCTTGCCCTGAGCATTGAATGCCTGAATGTTGATGATCATCACCTGCACCCTGGCATCCGAACTGAACCGCTCCAGCTCGTGCAGCTGGGATGAGTTGTAGATGAACGAGCGTGGCTTGGTGCCGTAGAGCTGCTGGAAGTGCTCGGCGGTCACGTCGAACGACTTCTTCACGCCCTCGCGGATCGCGACCGATGGCACCACGACGATGTACTTCGACCAGCCGTACCGCTTGTGCATTTCCATGATCGTCTTGATGTAGACGTAGGTCTTGCCCGTGCCCGTCTCCATCTCCACGTCAAGGTTCGGTGCACCTGGAGCGGCGGCGCTGGAGGCGAGTCTGGCCGCCAGTGGGAGGTTCCGTGACCGCTGCACGGCGTGCACGTTCTCCAGCAGTTGCGCTTCCGACAGGACGATCTCCGCGTTGCGCAGACCGGCGTCGTCGCTGACACTGGCGCCGTCAGTATGGAACGCCGACGGCTGAGCCGTTGTCGTCAGTCTCCCCGGATCGATCCGGTAGGAGATCCCATCGAGCTTGGGTTGTCCGGCGAAGACCTCGACGACGGCATCGACCGCATCCGTCTGGTACTGCTGGGTCTTGAACTGGAGCTTCATGCGACAGGATGCTTTCTGTGAGCGGCAACTTGCCGCGACGGACGTAAGCATGCGGACACCCCGTTGACTATGGGTTTTATTTCGCATGTTTGCTTTCGGCTTGTGTACTTGCCCCTCTCCTCGCACATGGCTAGACAAGCTCCCATCGCGGCTTCTGCTGTGACCCAGCGTTCCGGATCGTTCCCTCGGTGCGCATCCGGGTCAGCAAGTTCGTGACCTTCGCGCGCTGTTGCTTCGGATCGAGCGCCTCGGGCAGGTATTTGCCCAGGAGGTCGTCGATCTCCTTGCGTGACGCCCCGCTGTACTGGGTGAGGTAGTCGATCACGAGGCGCGAGTAGTGCGCATCATCCTGTGCGCGACGACGGATGTACTCGGCCTTGGAGTCGATGATCGCCGCGATGTCGGCGTTCACCCGAAGGTGAGGACGTCGTCCTTCGACAAGCTTGGCCTTGCGTAGCCGAGCGATCGCCTCGTCAATGATGGGTAGGCCTTTCTGCACCCTGTCGAGCGCAAGGATGTCGCTCAGAGACAGATCAGTACGCACCATGAGCACCCGAGAGAAGGCCTCATCGATGACCGCCCCATGGATCGTCAGCTTCACCTCTTCGGGGTCGCTCAGGTCATAGTCGGGCAGGGGCAAGAACCGGCGCACCTGATCTTGCACCATCCGGTGGATGCCGTTGCCCATGTGATCGATGAGGTTGAGCTCGGTCATCGCCTCAACAAGCACCGGATTGCGGTAACCCCTGGGAACAAGCTCGTTGACCATGTAGTCCTCGGGGGACCTGTCGAAGAACTGTCCGACGCTGATGAACTCGACACGATCCAGGCGCTCGATAACGATGATGCGAGACATGCGACTGTAGTCCTGATGTGCGATGCAGTTGTAGATCGCCTCGAGGAGGCTGCGCTCGTCGTATTTGCTGATCTCACGGTAGATGAGTTCGTTCGGTGGCATCAGCCGCAGTTGGATGTTCCGGATCCGGCTGGCCAGTGCACTCGCGTTCAGCAGGAACGGCAGCCCGAAGTGCTGGTAGGCCGACTCCGGGCCCGAGAGCTTCCACGACATCTCCGCCATGTGGGGGGAGAGCAGATGGCTCGAGGTAAACTTGCCGAGCAGGATCACCGCAGCCCTGGTGATCTGGCCGTCGATGATGAGCCGGATCTTCGACAGAAACGTGGCGTCATCCCAGTCGGTCAGCTCCTCAGCCAGCCGTGGATAGCGCTCAGCAAACCCTTGTCGTGCACGCAGGACGGCTTCAGGGTCCAAGTGATCGAGGGTGGCGTCGGGCAACGGCACCGCAGTCCAGTCTGTGCTGATCGACTGGTGCCGGATCTGGTCGAGCTTGTCCAGCGAGAGCGACACCAGGCTTTCGCCTGCGCGAGCGCGGTAATCGCCCTTCCACGAGATCGGGATGCCGCGGGGCGCCGCCGGCACTTCCAGAAGCACCACGCGCTTGCCGGAGTGCATGACTTCGTAGACCTCGCGAACAGTCAACCCCTGGTCAATGGACTGATGGATGTGGTGCTTCAAGGTCTGACGCTGCTGAACGTCTATGAGATGGGTCGTGCCCACGACTTGCCGAGCGTTCGAGACCCCGAAGACGAGCCACCCCGACGTGAGGCCGCGAAGGTTCGCCTCGTTGCTCAGCGCGGAGACGTACTCGCCGGTCTTGTCCGCAGAGAACTGCCGAGCAGCCTCCTTGAACTCGACAACTTCGTTCTCCCAACCGGCAAGCAGCCGGTCGAGGAGGTCGGTGAGTTCGTCGTTCGTCAGGGTCATGTCGGTCCTCAGATCGTCCTTACCTCGGTCGCGGGCGACACCTCGCGGAACACCTGCTCGGCGTTGATACGCGCAGCATCAGACTCGAACGCATCATCACGGAAGACCGCGCGGAGCGGCCCACGCTCGGCGATCACGCGCACAACCTCGGGAGTCACAGACTCCGCGAAGCAGCCGACCAGCGCATCGTCGTCAACTGAGTACACCTCACGATCGTCGACTGTCTCTCGGACTATCGGGAGGGAGAGGTCGAGGCCCCAGTCAAGGGTGACTTGGAACAGCAGGTCATCACCGGAGCGGTCGGGCTTGATGCTTGGTGCCAGGTCATCGAGACCAAGCTGTTCAGTGTCATCTGCGGTTCTCAGTACATCGGCCTTGTTGCTGCCATCGACGCGCAGAGAACGGAAGCCGACATCAAGGTCAGAGCCCAGGAGCCCCGCCTCTTCTTTTACCTGCACTCCGGCTTGGCGCAGGCGCTCACGGGCGAGGTCGGCGAGGTTTGCGTACCCCTGCTCCTGTCCGACGGAGCCGGAGTCGAGAGCTTCGTCGAGCTGCACCAGAATGAACCGTCGATTGCCATGATCGGCAGAGTTGAGGTTCATGACGGCGTGCGCGGTGGACCCTGACCCCGCGAAGAAGTCCAGGACGATCGCTTCCTTGTCGTCTGACGTGGCCGCGTTGATCCAAGTCGCCAGAACGCCTGTGTCCTTCGGATAATCGAAATGTTTCCCCCCGAGCAGCCGGGCAAGGGCATCGCTCGCCGGAGCGCGCTCTTGTAGCACAAGCGGCCTGATGGCTTGCATGGACATATCTGACAGGAAGCGTTTCAGGCGTGGGGTAGTCGTGTGATCGTGACCGAAAAGAATGCGGCCCTCTTCGATGAGCGCTTGCATGCGTTCCTTGGCGTAGACCCACCCGTTGGGATGGCGCTTTACCGGCACCCCGGTCCGCGGGTGGGGAACGTCGTACATGAGGTTTTCCCTCGGGTTCGGCGAGCGAAGGTTGTCGCGCGTAAACACGTTTCCGTCCGCGTCGATGTCGCTGTAGGCCGCCAAGCCCGGTTCGACATTGGGTTTGCCCCTCCACCACGCGCGGAATAGTTCTGTCGCTCGCTCCGGGGTTTCTCCTGACTCTGCCCAGCACCGCTGTGCGGCAGCCATAACGTCCTCGTAGCCACGTTTCGGTGCCTTGAACCGAACGTCAGCTTCAATCAGCGTCGCCTTACTGCGTGCGTAGACGAGCATGTAGTCGATGCCTCCGGAGGTGAACCGGGCGTCATTTTTGCCGGAACCTTGCCAAACGACATTGGCAAGGAAATTGTCAGGTCCGAATACCTGGTCCAGAATCGAGCGAAGGCTCGCATGTTCGTGGTCATCAATAGCGACAATCATGACCCCGTCGTTGGTCAGTAGGTTCCTGGCCAACTTGAGGCGCGGATACATCATGCTCAGCCAGTCAGAGTGGAAGCGACCGTTCGCCTCAGAGTTCGCAACCAGGCGCTCCCCGCTCTCCAGGCTCTGACCTGAGCGGGCGAGGTACTCGGCGCTCGACTCGGCGAAGTCATCGTAGTAGACGAAGTCGTTCCCAGTGTTGTACGGGGGGTCGATGTAGATCAGCTTGACCTTGCCGAGGTACGACTCCTGAAGCAGCTTGAGCGCCTCCAGGTTGTCGCCTTCGATGAAGAGGTTCTTTGTTGTGTTGAAGTCAATCGACTCCTCACGCACCGGACGCAGCGTCTTGGCGATCGGCGTGTTGGCGGCGAAGGCGGCGGCACGCTTACCGGGCCAGTCGAGGCGGTACCGCTCCTGCGGCCCATCAACGACGTGGTCGGAGAGTTCTTGTCGGAGAAGATCGAAATCAACGGCGAGGGTCACGTTGCCCTCCGGGTCTCGCGACTCGGTGATGACCTGCGGGAACAGGGCGGCAATCCGCTCGATGTTGCGAGCGGTGAGGTCGGGTGTGTGCAGGGTGCGCTTCTCCATCACGCACCGCCGACGGAGCGACGGTCATATGGTTTTGACCTCAGTGTGTGGCGAGCGTTCACTGAACACCTGCCCGATGTTGATGCGCTCCGCGTCGTCCGCAAAGTCTTCGTCGAGGAACACGACACGAAGCGGCTGACGTTCCGCGATGGCTGCGGCAGCCAGAGAGAGAGAGAGAGAGAGAGAGAGAGAGGAATGATGCGGGTCACGCGGACGCGTACATAGGATCAACGCACCCTCCTCAACATCGTGGACCTCGAAGCCATCGATAATCTCCTTCCGAATCGGCATCGTGAGTTCCAGTCCCCAGTCGAGCAGCACCTGGAAGAGCAGGTCATCGCCCGTACGGTCGGACTTCACGCTGCTGATCAGGCCCTCAAGCTCGCCCTGTCCAAGCTCGTTCGAGCTCGCTCTCACGTCCACCATGTTCGTCGAGTCGATCTGAAGAGCACGGAAGCCGATGTCCAACGAGGGTGCCCCGAGACCGGCCTCAGCGACAGCCTTCTCGCCAGCGCGAGTGATGCGGTCTCGACAGACATCCGCGATGGTGCGATAGCGCCCGACAGCAGGTGTGTCGCTGTCGCCAAGCTGCTCAGGCAGCTGGACCAAGATGAACCGACGGGAACCGCCATCCGCAGCGTTGGTCCGCAAGACGGCGTCAGCGCTTGTGCCTGAGCCCGCGAAGAAGTCGAGCACGATGGAGTCGGGGTCGGACGCGATCCTGAGCAGACGATCCACGAGGCCGACAGGCTTGGGCGTGACGAACAGGTTCTCGCCCGAGGCGGCATCCATCAACTTGTGTAGCTCCTGCTTGGCGTTGCGAGTGCTTCCGACCTCACGCCAACTCCAATACGTCTGCGGGATAACACCGTCCCGAACCTCAGAGAGAAAGCGTTTGATGCCCGGCCGTACCGATCCATCGCCCCACCAAATACGTTCATCTGCGTCCAGTTCATCGAACCTCGCCTTGCTCACGCGCCAATAGCTGCCCGGTGGTGGGCCGTCGATCACCCTGCCCGTTGGCGTGGTGATCGGGAATCGGCCTTCGTCGTATCGGTTTCGGGCTGCAAGATCGCCGAGCAACCATGGGCCACGCGGATCGTTGTCGGGGTTCTTGTACCGGGCGATCATGTCCTCAGTGCGTGGGAGGAGGTTCGGTCGCCAGGCGTCCGCGTCTCTCGCGTAGAGGACGAGGTATTCATGGTCTTCGCTTAGGTGGCGTGCGGAGTTCTTCGGACTGTCCATCTTGTGCCAGACGACAACGGCGATGAAGTTCTGCCTTCCAAAGACTTCATCCATTACTGCCCGAAGTCTTGGCAGTTCGCGGTCATCAATGGAAACGCTGATCAGCCCGTCTTGGGTCAACAACGAGCGCGCAAGCTTGAGGCGAGGGTAGATCATCGATAGCCAGTCGGAATGGAACCGTCCGTTGGCCTCGCTGTTCGCCACGAGCCGTTGACCGCCTCCGTCCGCCTGCCCGGACTTGATCAGGTAGTCCTCGGTGCTGTCACTGAAGTCGTCCTCGTATATGAAATCCCCACCTGTGTTGTAGGGCGGGTCAATGTAGATCAGCTTGACCTTACCGAGGTACGACTCCTGGAGCAGTTTGAGTGCGTCGAGGTTGTCGCCTTCGATGAAGAGGTTCTTCGTGGTGTCGAAGTCCACCGACTCCTCACGAACGGGGCGAAGCGTCTTCGCGATCGGCGTGTTGGCGGCGAAGGCGGCGGCGCGTTTGCCAGGCCAGTCGAGCCGGTACCGCTCCTGAGGTCCCTCCACGATGTGGTCGCTGAGTTCCTGGCGCAGAAGGTCGAAGTCGACCGCTCGCACGGGGTTGCCGTCGGCATCCAGGCTCTCGGTGATGACGCTGGGGAACAGCTTGGCGATCTTGTCGATGTTGGCTTGCGTGAGGTCGGGTGATGTCATGCGTAGTCTCTCCACGGGTTACCTCTGCTGTTCCAGTTCGTGTTGCTTCATCTTGAGTGTCCGGCGAAGCTCTATCTTGCGGTTGAGCTGTGGCTCAGTGCGGAGCTTGCGCTCCAGGGACGCGACCTCGCGTTCCAGCCTGCGTACCGCGGCCAGTCTGTCGGCGACGTCTGACATCTCCTCGCCTGGACGGGCGGTGATCGGCGTCAGCGGTTGCAGCAGCGCGGCGTAGAGCGCGGGCAGGTTGATCGCTGTGGGCAGGGGTTGCCGCTGCGCGTCTCCTGGCTGCCAGCCGGTCGAGTAGTAGGCGCTGAGCTTGGGAGCCCCGGCTCCGAGTTGTTTGTGTGCGGCCACGGTCCGAACCTCGGGTTGTTCGGTGATGCTGCGAGTGATCTCGAAGATGATCGGGAACGGTACAGCCTTGTCGATGGTGGTGAGGATTACTTCGCTGATGTCATCGGTCTTGGCCTCCAGCGTGAAGACCTGCACCTCGGGCACGGCTGAGGTCGCGGGAAGGTTGATGGTGGACTCGGCGAGCTTGTAGGCCCAAGTGATGCGTTGAAGTCCAGAGACGAACTTCTCACGGACTGCAGTGTTGACGGCGCCGTGCTCGTAGAACTTCTCTTTGGGTACTCGTCTGCCGAACTTGGCTGCCTCGGGCCAGCGGTAGAGGATGTCAGTCATCGGCACCGCCTTCGGCGGGGTCTACGACGGCGATGAAAGCGGTCAGTTCGAAGTCGTCGAGGCCGGCGATGGTCTGGGTGAGGGCGGTCGTGCTGCCGCCGGTGAAGAGGCTATCGATGTCGCGTTCCTCAGTGACATCGATCATCGAGTGGATCGCGTCGGTGAGCAGCGCCGAATACTTGCCCATCTGGGCACCCTCGCCGGTTACGGCGTTGAACACGCCGACGACATCGCTGACCGGTTCCTCGTAGGGTCGGCAGCCGGCGCGAAGCAAGTCGAGGAGATGCTTGGCTTCGGTGTGGTTCGCGACGACCTCGCCCTGGTCGTCGAGGTAGACGAGGTAGTGCGGGTGGAGTCGGTTGCCTCGGTTGATGTGCTCGTCTGCGGTGAGGTTTCGGAGGGCGAAGATGACTCCGGGTCGTAGCCCCTTGTTGGGGTCTGCGGGGATCACGGCGTGGAGGCCGCGGGGTGCGGTGTCGAGGTCGCCGTGTTCCTTGATGTAGCCGAGCAGATCCATGCGGAAGTCGTTGAGGCCGAGGTCGGTGATCGAGACCCCGGTTCGGACGTCTTCGAGCTCGATGACCTCGTCTTGGAGCTTGCGGAGTTGCTCTGTGCGGAAGGCGGCGTCAGAGTCTTCGAGGGTGAGGACGTTATCGTCGGCGGTGCTGGCGAGGTCGGCGATGACCATGCGGTTCTCGACGCGTTCCTTGAGGTTGATGTACTCGTCGAGGGAGATGTCGGGCCAGAAGTTCACGAGCTGAATCTGGTTGTTGGTGGAGCCGATTCGGTCGATGCGCCCGAAGCGCTGGATGATGCGCACGGGGTTCCAGTGGATGTCGTAGTTGATCAGGTAGTCGCAGTCCTGGAGGTTCTGGCCCTCGCTGATCACGTCCGTGCCGATGAGCACGTCCAGTTCGCGCGTCTCGCGTGGCATCGTGAGGTGGCGCTGTTTGGAGCGGGGCGAGAACAGTGACATGACCTGTTGGAAGTCGAACCCTGTTCCAAGGGTCGTCTTCGCGCCATGGCTGCCTCCCGTGATGACCGCCGTGTCCAGGCCGACCTTGGCGAGTACGGGGGCGAGTTGCCTGTAGAGATAGTCAGCAGTGTCGGCGAACGCGGAGAACACGAGCACCTTGCGGTTGCCATCGTTGATCGGGTGCTGAGCCTTGTCCTCGATGAGCTGCGTGAGTTTACGGAGCTTGAGGTCGTGGTCCGGGGTGACCTTGCGCATCTCTTCGAGGAGTTCCCGTAAGGTCTCACGGTCGTTCCACAGGTCGCGCTGCCAGGACTCGATGTCGAGGTCGTCGAGGTCGATCCTGATCTTCTCCCCGAAAGAAAGCGCCTCGATGTTCGCATCTTCTTCGTCATCCACGTCGAAGTCGAGTCCCGCGAGCTCGGGGCTCAGGTCGGGGAGGTTCCCGGCATGGTTACTGATGCGCCCAAGCGTGCGGGTAACCGAGCCTTCGATCTTCTCCAAAGTGAGGCGGAAGGCGTTGACTGAGCTTTCCAGACGCTTGAGCAGGTTCACGGTCATGAGCTTCCTCAGGCCCTGTTCGCGCCCTGCCTGCCCGAGGTTGGATCGAGCGCTACCCGTGGTGACGTTGTAAAGGTCTTCGTACTTGGATCGTCGGCTCGGGAAGACATACGCGAGCGGTGTGTAGACGCTGAGGTTAAGGGCTTGGAGCTGCTCGAAGATGTCGCCGAAACTGGCTGCGCCAGGGAGGTCCGTGAGCGGCTCCCGGATGGAAAGCGGCGGCCGCCGCTCAGGGAAGGCGCCGAACTCCGCGGTGTCGTAGAACGCTTGGATGTGCTTGCGGGAACGGGCGATGGTGACCGAGTCCAACAGCTCGAAGAAATCGAAGTCGAGCAGCTGGAGAATGCGGTCAGTCGTACGGTGCTCGGGGTCGAGCTTGGACCACTCGTTGAACACGCGCTGCGCGTCAGAGAACACCTTCTCGACGGTCGTGGACAGGCTCAGGTGCTGGGCGAGGTTCTCTGACTCGCCCTCGTAGGCCAGCTGGAGCTGGTTCTTGAGGTCGTTGAACCGATTGTTCACCGGGGTGGCCGAGAGCATCAGCACCTTGGTCTTCACTCCCTCGCGGATGACCTGGCGCATGAGGCGCTGGTAGCGCGACTCCTTCTCCTCGGCGTAGTCGGCGTTGCGGAAGTTGTGAGACTCGTCTATCACGACTAAGTCGTAGTTGCCCCAGTTGATCCGGTCCAGCCGCAGGCCGAGTGACTCGCCCCTCGTGCGGGAGAGGTCGGTGTGGGCGAGCACGTCGTAGTTGAAGCGGTCGGAGGCGAAGATGTTGGTCGTGAGGTTGGCGTTGTAGTTCGTCCAGTTCTCAGCGAGCTTCTTTGGACACAGCACCAGCACAGACTTGTTGCGCAGCTCGTAGTACTTGATGACCGCGAGTGCGGTGAACGTCTTGCCGAGGCCCACGGAGTCGGCGAGGATGCAGCCGTTGTACGTCTCTAGCTTGTTGATGATGCCGGTGGCCGCGTCCCGTTGAAAGTTGTACAGGCTCTGCCAGACCTTCGTCTCGTGATAGCCAGTACGGTCGTTTGGCAGCACGTCCTCGTTGATGTCGTCGAGGAATTCCGCGAACAGGTTGTAGAGGATCAGGAAGTAGATGCGCGCGGGGGAGTTCTCGGTGTACACGCTGGCGATGTGGTCGTGGACGGCCTGGGTGACATCGCTGACTTGCTCGGGATTGGTCCAAATCTGGTCGAAGAGCTGCAGGTACTGCTCGGTCATCGGAGCTTCGTCAAGCCGGTGCACGAAGCTCGAGACGGCATTACCGCGTTCGTATCCGAGATCGGCTGTCGTGAACCCCTGGAGTTGCGTGTATGCGACCTTGTCGTCGATGACCGCGAACTGTTGCATCGGGTTGCCTGTGGCGTTCGAGCGGAAGGTGACCTTGCGGCGAACCCAGTCGGCGCACTCTCGTGCGATCGCGCGCTGGGTGAGCTTGTTGCGCAGCCTGATCTCGAACTCGGACCCGGCTAGGCTCAATTCAGCCTGTCCGCCGGGGATGAAGAACTCGCGGCGCTCCTTGCGGAGCTTGTCCGTGACCTTCTCTGTCACGAACGATGGTGACGTGAACATGAACTCCAACTCGGAGACCATCTCCAGTTCCTGGCGCAGTGCTTCGAAAGCGAAGATCGAGAAGGTCGATGCTGCGATGCGAACCTTCGAGCCCGGCGCGATCTCGGCCTTGAGATCGTCTCCCAGAAGGTTGCTGACGTTGTTGATGATGCGCACGCGATCACCCATCCATTCCAGCGCGAACGAAAACGGCGGTGCAGCCCCGCCTCCGCCAGACGTCGATATGACTGGCTGCAGCGATCCTAGGGCGTCCGATTGTCTGACGGGGGAGGCGCTTGCCTACCCGTGAAGCGCAGTTGAAGCCTACAGACGTGGATGCTGCTCTGGCCGAGCGGCGGCTGCTTGGCCGCCGGATTGAAGCCTGACGCCGTGGGTTGCGGGCCACCTGAAAAGAAGGCGTGGCGGAGGCGAGGTTGAGGGCGTCGGCCTGCGGTGCGAGGATGCTGGCCAAGCGGTTGTTGAGGGTGGCGGTGTTGGTGACGTTGTGCGACTCGTCGATGACGACGGCGTCCCAGTGGTGGCGGCGCAGGTCGTGGACGAAGCGCTCCTGCTTCAGCGTGTCGATGGAGATGATGACGCGGCGGAAGTAGGAGAACGGGTTGCGGTTGGCGGGCAGCTTCTGCTTGACGCGGGCCACGCCCTGGGAGTCGAGGCGCACGAACGGGATGGCGAAGCGGCTCCACATCTCGTGCTGCATCTGCTCCAGCACGTGTCGCGGGGTGACGACGAGGATCCGCTCCCCGCGGCCGCGGCGGATGAGCTCGGAGAGGATCATGCCGATCTCGAGCGTCTTGCCGAGGCCGACGGCATCGGCCAGCAGAATGCGGGGCCGCAGTGTCGCGGGGTCGAGGGCCTTGGCGACGGCCTTGTGCTGGTAGCCGAGCTGGCGGGCGAGCATGCGGGGCGAGACCGTGAGCGAATCGTCGCTGAGGGGGACGGCGGTCTTCCGGAGGGTGGACTCCACCCAGAGGCGGGAGCGGCGGTACTTGGGTGAGTCGTCGGCGCGGACTTGAGTGTCGCGGGGGTCGTTGAGCTTGATCCGGTCCAGCGAGGGGTAGAAGACGGCGTCCTGGCCGCGGACCAGGTCGGAGAGACCCTGGGCGTTGAGGACGGGTCCGTCGGACGACTCGTCCACCGAGGTGATCAGCCAGTCCTCGTCGCGGACCACGACGACGTTGCCGGGTGCGAAGGTGTTAGTGCTACTCATCGTGAGATGGAGCCTATCGGTCGGCCTGGTCACGCGGGGCGCGCTCCTGCCGCAATGCCCCATCGGATGTCGGCGACGGTCAGGCGCACGGCGTTGGCGCCGCCCGTTGATGCCTCTTCTGGCCCCGGGGACACACTGTCGGTGGTGACTGTCAAGATGGACATTCAACTCCGGCAGCTGCGTCTACCCGTCGCACATCAACGCCCTGGAGATCGAGAACGGCTCCATCACTCTCGTCCGGCGGCGTGTCGACCCCAATGAGGACGCAATCCTGCCAGTGACCCGCCGGGCGGTGGCGGGAAGCGCGTGAGCGTGAACCATGAGTCCACCCACGAGCATCCACCGCTCCGGGGGCAGAGCGCTTGCGATCTCGTCCAGGCGCTCAAAGACGTCAGAGATCACGAGCCCGCTGCTCCAACTCGTTCGCCGCAGCAGCCGACACCCTGACGTCGCCCAACAGATAACTGTCCAGAAGCAACCTGGCGGGGCGCGGGGTGGTGACTGGGCGTTCCACGACGCCCAGGTTCCCGTCAGCATCGAGGATCACGTCGTGTCCCTGCTCCAGCCGGTCCAAGTCGTCGGTTTCCACGAACGTGATCCAACCCTCTCCCGGGACGACGCCCAGCGTCGTCATGTCCGCAGCCGAAGGACCGACCCTGGGGAGGTCGGGAACGTGCGCCACCCGGTAGCGCGCCCACCCTCCGCCGAGTCCGTCGGCTGCGTGCGCGATCTCCACAACCGACATTTCCCTGAGTCGCGAGCGGAGCCTGGACCTCTCGGAACTCGACAGCCTCTCCGTGCGACCGTTCGAGAGAAGGTCCATGGCTGCCTCGCGCACGTCGGAGCTCCAACGCCGGCCCCGCGCCAAGGCGCGCACCCATGCCATCACTGCCACGTCGTCGACCAGCGCGAGGCGCCCCACCGTCCTCAGCGCGGCCAGATCCCCAGAGCGCACTGCTTGCTGCACGAACCTGTCCGAGCGTCCGTGCTGTTCCGCGATCTGTGCGACCGTCAACTCCATGGCACATATATTCGCTAGAACGACGTATTGTGTCAAGTGTCCACATGCCCGGACCTGGTGCAACGTAAGCTCCTCGACAGGGCCTGCCATGAGGACGAGGGGGGCCACCTGAAGCGCGCCCACCGGTTGACCCAGGGTGTGACAGGACTCTCCAGGGGTCGGACACCCGACCCGACATAGACCGTGGACAGATCCACCCGCAGTGGTCTACTGGACACGCGCCCCTGCTGGCCCAAGGAGGAGTGGTCATGGATCGTTCAGGCGTGAGACACCTGCTGGGAATCGAGCCCGCCCGGATTCACCTCATCGGTGCCGACGTCTCGGCACCGGAACCGCGGGAGGGAGTCTCGCGATCACGGGTGTTGCTGCGCGCCTCCGACGGTCACACGATCCCGTGTCTCCTCCTGGAACCGGAGCATCTCTCGACACCCCTGCCCGTCGTGGCCGTCCACCAACACAACGGCGAGTTCCACCTCGGCAAGAGCGAACCTGCCGGGATGGCGGGCAACCCTGACATGGCCTACGGCCTCGCACTGGCGAAGGCCGGGGTCACCACGCTGATCCCTGACCTCCACGGGTTCGAGGAGCGCCGCGACCCCTCAGGCGACGGCGCCCACGACGAACGGTTGCACGCCTGGAACCTCATCGCCCGCGGCACCACCCTGCTGGGCGCACACGTCACCGACGTCTCCGTGGCCATCGACTGGATCCTCCACCACACCGGCGCCGGATCGTGCGGCGTGATTGGACACTCGCTCGGCGGCCAGGTCAGCCTCTTCTCGATGGCCTGCGATGAGCGCATCATCGCCGGCGTGCTGAACTGCGGCGTCGGCACGGTGGCATCCTTCGAGGCCGCCGGTGTTCTCCACAACCCGGCCTGGTATCCGCCCGGCATCGTGACACTCGGAGACTCGCCCGCCGTCGCACGCGCCTTCCACCAGCAAAGAGCCCTCCTCGTGGCCGGCCGCGACGACCCTCTGTTCCCCATCTCGGGCGTCTACGAGGTCGTCGCCGCCTTCGCACCAGGCATCGCGGACCACGAGATCTTCGACGGCGGGCATCAGCTACCGCCCGCGATGCTGGCCCACGAAGTCGGCTGGCTCTTACGCGAACTCAACGCGCCGAGCAAGTAGCCCACGGGCCCCTTGGCTGCCACTCCGCCTCGTGGCGCGGTAGCCCGGGATACCACAGCCCAACTCGGACGACTGGCGTCCTGCGACGACAGGACTCGCCTGCAGAAACACGTTGGACCCGTCCATGACACCCCAGACAGGCACGTGGATCGCCTCGTCTCACTCGGAGTTTGTTCAGTTCCATTCGTGGCGGCAACCGGTTAACAAGGTGACTGGAGGGGTCCTGCGTGAGGGAGACGCTGCTCGATCAAGGTCGAGCCGTCGGCGACCGGCTGACGCTCACCTGGCCAACGCAACACAAAGGGAGGGGGCACTAGACATCGTCTGGCACCCCCTCCTCAGTGGGCCTTGGACTACTCGGAGGTGCAGGGCTTCCCGTCAACCCAGAACAGCCACGGCTCCGTCGCGTCGCCCTTGGCGGAGACCACCACCGACGGTGCGCGTGAGGTGATCCTCACATCCACGCCGTCCTGGGTCGAGGTGCCGCGGCTGACGTTGTTGATCCGTTGGTCGTCGCGCCACGCGTACTCAAGCGTCCACTCAGGTGACGGAGAGGTCACGGTGACCTTCGCAGCGAACGCCTTGCCCTTGCCCTTGGCGTCCCACACCACGTGGCACTCCTGAGGCTTCAGCTCCGGGGAGGCGAACTCGATCAGCTCCCTGGCCTGCTCGACGAACCACTGCCCTGCGGGCGGGTCCTGCATACCGCGTTCGGGATCCAGCGGGCCCTCGGTGCCTCGGTAGCACTGGCCGTCGGACTCGCCCGGCACCTTGATCCACAGGAAGGCATCCACCAGCGGGATGCCGGTCGTGGTCGTGGGACGGGCGCCGGCGCCGCGATCCGGCGGGTTGCACCAATCCTCGTGGGTGCTGTCGTACTTGTCCTCGTGGTCCCACGGCCCGATGCCGTTGCGGCTGGTGTCGATGACGAAATGGGTCGACGGCTCCACGTCGCCCAGGATTGCGGCGTAGCGCGAGTCGATGCCCGACGTGTTCAGCGCAGGGTCCGGATTGTCAGCCGACCACTCGCCGTAGTTGGACATCGCGTCGCCCTGCCATTCGGTTGCCGGCCCGCCGTTCCAGTACTGGTTGCCGCACTCGGCGAAGACGCCCGGGGCCACCTCGGTGGCGTAGGCGATGCACGATGAGATCCACGTGCCGTAGGCCACCTGGTTGGCGGTGAACTGGTAGTTGGACGCGTTGAGGAAGAACCCCGTCGCGTTCTGCACCCCGGCCTTCACGAGCCGGTCGGAGATCTCGCCAACGTTCAGCCAGGCCGACGACGTCCCGTCGAGGTACACGTCGGTGCCCTCCAGCGCCTCGAACGAGTCGACGGCGTAGTTGAGCTGTTCGAAGCGATCAGTGGTCGCCGTCGCCGCGTCGAGTTCCGCCGGCTGGCACCATTCAACCTGGCCGTCGAGCGTCGTGTAATGAGGGATGACGCCAAGGCCGTCGGGCTCAAGGAGCACCGTGGCAGGTCGGTCGCCGATCCCGGCCGCGAACCCGTCGATCCAGGCCGTGTAGGCCTCGGTGTCGAGCGCACCTCCCGACGAGTACTGGGCGCAGTCGCGGAACGGAAGGTTGTAGGCGACGAGCACGGGCATCTCGCCACGCGCCTCGGCGGCGGTGACCACCTCGTCGACGGCGATCCGCACCTCCTCGGGCGTGCCATTCGTAAACCAGTCCGCCGAGGGGATGCTCCCGAGGAGCTGCGCGTCGGCGCGCGCCTGACCGCTCAGCTCCTGGGCCGCCTCGAGCGTGGTGCTGTAGGGGTTGAGGTAGAGGTCCGAGCCGGCGAGCCCGTCGGTGGGACCGGAGGCCTGGGCGGGCAGGGCAAGCAGCGTTGCTGCCAACCCGCTGAGCGCCAGCGCTCTCCATCGGGATGAGGATGAAACAGATGACATGTGACTCCCTTAGTCGTCATTGACCTCTGTGCAGTGAGCACAGATGTGCGAGCGCATGAGAGCGCTCTCATGCTTCGCACAAGGCCCAGCCTTCCGCGAGAGCGCTCTCGTGTCAAGGGGAAGCGAGGACATTTGACCGGAAGGAGACTCAAGTCGATCCCGCCGAACAGGCGCCCCAGATGTCGGGATGAGAGCCGCGACGAACCGACTCGCCAGAGCCGCCGACTCTTGCGGCAACCCCGGTCGTCAAGCACGCATCAGGTCTGCCGGCGAGTCAGGCTCGGGGCGCAGCACCATCCTCAAGCCGGCGAAACAGCACCTGCTCGGCGAGGTCGAGGACCCCGGCGTCGCCCGTCAGCACGAAGCCCGCGCTGGCGGCGAGGAACTGCCCGTTGATCTCGAAGGCCAGCGCCCTGGGGTCCTCGCCCCCGAGGTGGCCCTCGCCCTGGGCGGCGATGACGAGCTCGGCGAAGAGTCCGGTGAGGCGCCGCTGGAAATCGGCGATCGCCTCGCGCACCGGTCCGGGCCGGCTCCCCATCTCGAGGGCTGCGCTGGCGAAGAAGCAGCCGCCCGGGAAGACCCGGTCGCGCAGATGCTGGAGATACCGATCGCAGAGCGCCAGGAGCTTCTCGTGCGCCGAGGGCGCGGACATCGCCGGGGTCACCACCACGTCGTCGAAGATTCTTGCGGCCTCCGCCACGGTGGCGAGTTGGAGCTCCACCTTGGAGCCGAAGTGCGCATACAACCCGCTCTTGCTCATGTGCAGCTCAGCGGCCAGGCCGCCGATGGTGAGGCCGTCGATCCCCTCGACCGATGCCAGCCGCGCTGCAGTCTGCAGGATTGCGGCTCTGGTGCGACGCCCATCAGCGCGGAGTGCACGGACCGGCGGGGGCGACGGCTCTGGGTTCACCCTTGACAAGTTAGCACGAACGATCGTACTTTTTTCACAGGACACGTCGCCAAAGGAGGCGCTCATGAACAAGGCAGCCATCTCCCTGACCACGGGGCTGGAGGACGCCGAGAAGGTCACTGTGGCATTCCTCGTCGCCGTCGGAGCCGCAGAAGCCGGCCGGGAGACCCTGATGTTCCTCACCAAGGAGGCCGTCCGGGTCGCGGTCGCGGGGTTCGCCCGGGCCACCGCCTGCGACGGCTGCCCGCCGCTGACCGACCTCATGGACCGCTATGCCGCCGCCGGTGGGCGCTACATCGCGTGCGGCGTGTGCGTGAAGGCCAAGGCCATCGACCCGGGCACCCTGCTGCCCAACGCCGAAGTGGCCGGGACGGTGCAGCTGTGGGAATGGATCGGCGAGGGCGCCACCACGTTCAGCTTCTGAGTCGGGCGGGCGAGAGCCATCCTCGCCTCCAGGCCTGGCCGGCGTGGTCTCGCACCGCCCAGCGAGGGAGCCCGGCCCAGTCGAACGGCTCCGGTGGCTCGTGTCGGGCGATTGGCGGACGCCTCGGTGTCGCCGACCTATGATCGAGGGAAACGACAGAGTCTGGCGGTGATTGCTGTGAAGACGATGACTCGTCTGACCGAGGCCTACAGGGACGCCCGCGTAGAGCTCATCGACGACACCTCCCGCTACGTGATCATGAGCGACTGCCATCGGGGGGACGGATCCAAGTCCGACGAGTTCCTCAAGAACAAGAACTCGTTCACGGCCGCCATGGACTACTACTGGAAGAACGGCTTCACCTACGTGGAGGCGGGCGACGGCGACGAGCTCTGGGAGCATGACTTCAAGCACATCATCAGGGCCAACCGCGCCGTGTGGGAGCAGCTGCGCCAATTCCACCAGGCGGGCAGGTTGATCCGGATGTGGGGCAACCATGACCTCGACCTGAGAGACCCCAGGTTCGTACGACAACACCTGTGGACCGCGAAGGACGCGGTGACCGGTGAGATCGAGCCGTTCTTCCACGGTCTGGAGGCGGTTGAGTCAGTGGTGTTCCGGCACCGGGAGACCGGGCAGGACGTCCTACTGGTGCACGGCCACCAGGGCGACTTTCCCAACGACCAGGCCTGGAGGTTCAGCCGGTTCATGATGCGCGCGTTCTGGAGGTACGCGCACGCGTTCGGGTTCCACAGCCCCACCAGCCCCGTCGCCAACTCCTACAAGCGCCACAAGGTGGAGCGCAACTACGTGAAGTGGATCCGCCAGAACCGGATGGCACTCATCTGTGGCCACACCCACCGCGAGAAGTTCCCGCGGGGCAACCAGATGCCCTACTTCAACTCCGGCAGCTGCATCTATCCGTCGCACATCACCGCCCTGGAGATCGAGAACAGCGCCATCTCTCTGGTCAGGTGGCGTGTAGACCCCAACGAGGACGCGATCCTGCAGGTGACCCGCCGGGTGGTGGCCGGGCCCGAGCCGCTGTCGAAGTTCGACCTCCGACTCCCATGAACCGGTCGCATGTCAGCTGGAGGCTTCACAGCGACTGCCCGTGGTCTTCGTGGGTGCCCAACTGACCACAGGACCGGTGCCGGCGAAAATGAACACCGCCCCAGGCCTCCCCTCGATCGCGGTAACCTCCCGGCGTGGACTTTCGCGATCCGCCTGACGGACGCCTGCGGGTTACGGCCCAGCAGCGTGATCATGCCGCCGCCATCCTCCGGGAGGCGGTGGTGGACGGTCGGTTGAACGTCGATGAGCTGAACGCTCGGCTCCCCACCGCCCTCAACGCCTTCACCCGCGATGACCTCTACCGGATCCTCGACGACCTGGTTCCCTCGGCGGCGCTGCCCGCCGTGGTCGCGGAGCAGGTCCCCCTGGGCGACGGACCGGGGATGCGGTGGGAGAACCCGCTGCTGATCCGCTCTGGATGGTCGGGTCACGCCCAGGAGGGCGCATGGGACCTGCCGCCGTTCGTGGAGATCCTCGGCACCGGCTGGGGAGGCGTCAAGCTGGACTGCACCCGCGCCCGGCCGCTCGCGCGGGTCATCGACATCGTGATCACCGGCAACCCGTCGGTGACCGTCATCGTTCCCGACGGCTGGGGGGTTGACGCGCAGCAGCTGAACGTCAGCGGGCAGTCCGGCACGATCAGCTCCATGGTGCCCACGCGCCCGATGGGCGACCTCCCGCGCCTGATCCTTCGGGGAAGCACGACGATGGCGGTGAAGGTGCGCAACCCGAGCCGTCGGGAGCGAGCGATCACGTCCGGCTGAAGCGTCGGATTCAGGCCAGCAGGTTGCCAACTTCGGGGAACAACGGAGGAGTCCGGGCATCCACCCACGCCGCCAACGCGTGGAAGGCCTCGATGTCGTCCGCGTCGATGCCGTCGCCCCGGGTCACCTGGTGGGCGCGCCTGCCGACCGCGATCCAGAGCCGCGACGTGATTCCGTCGGCGACTGGAGACTCGAGCAGGAAGTTGGGGACGTCGAAGAAGTTGGCCTCGGCGATCAGGCGGCGCAGCTCCTCCTCTCAGGACAGCAGAACCAGGAAGGGGATGGAGCACCAGTCGCCAGCGACCATCAGCGCTCACCGCGCTGCTCGGGCCGTCGGGGCTCCGATGGTTGCGGGCGGCGGAAACGAGTTCGAGCAGGAGCACCGACTCGGTGGAGGTGAGATCGTCCCAGTGGCTGAGGGCCGTGCCCGAGCGTGCGGTCAGCGACGCCGCGGCGCGTTCCAGGTCCGCCTGCTCGCGCAGCGCCAGCCGTCGGGCCTCCACCCGTGCCGCGGCGTTGTCGACGATCTGCGCGGGGCGCCCGGCGAGGGAACGGGAGGCCTGCGCCCGCAGCCGTCGGGAGATTACGGCCGGCGGGGCCTCCCAGGCCGAGACCCGCGGACCGTTGGACACCTCGGGGGTGGTGAGGGTGAAGTGGCGGGCCGGGAACAGACCGGTGGCCGTGCACCACAGGCGCCACGCTTCCACGCCGTCCGGCGCGCGCTCCATCGCCGACGCCAGCCTCAGCAGGTCCGCCTTCCGGGACACGGTGCCGCCGACGGCGAGCAGGGTGCGGTGGCTGCGCAGCACGGGGGCGACTGCGTCGCGGATCCGTCGGCGCAGCCGCTGGGCCTGCGGCTCCGTGCCGGCGAACCAGGTGCCGACCGTCGTGACGGCCCTTCGCATCTCCGTCACCGTCGTCGCAAGGGATGACTCCGGGGCGTCGGATCCCAGCCGGGCCAGCGCCATCGCCCGCCAGGTGTCGTCGGCGATCTCGCCCAGCCGCGGAAGGGATCCCAAGATCGCGTCGCTCCAGGCGTCCACGCCGGATCCCCACGCCTCCACGTACGCGAGGATCGTCTCCAGCAGCCGTTGGATCTTCTGCTCCGTCGGGGATCCGCCCAGTGCCGCGGCCAGCCGGGACTGCCACTCGGAGGCGGCGGCGCCCATGGCTTCGAGCGTCGTCTGGGCCTGGGCCAACTCCTTGCTGGCCGCGGCGGGGTCGCCGGCGTCGATCGCGGCCAGCGTCGCGTTCAGACGCTCGGTCAGCGAGGCGGGTGCGAGCAGCACAGCCGTCGACGACGGACCGAGCTCCGCCTCCACCCGACGCACCGCCGCGTTGAACGCCGAACCGGCCTCGGTGAGCTGGTAGCGGAAGCGGTTGCGGAGGAAGTCCTGCTGGGTCTCGGCGTGATCCTGCCATGACTCGCACGTGCCCCATTCGACGAGCTGGCGCATTCGCGCTTCAAGGGCGAACTCCGCCATCAGCTCGCCGGTCCGCTCGTCGGGCAACCGACGCCGGATCAGCACGCTGAGCTCATCGAACCCGACCCCGGTGAGCGAGACGTGGCGTTCGTCGTCGAGGATGTCGACGATGAGGCGGTACTGCTTAGCCAGGGGCCCCGTGAGATAGGCAGCCGCGGTGGACTGCCCCGGCAGGGGCAGCAGTGCCCAGGCGCTCGGCGACTCCTCCGTCATACTCACCTCCCCACGACACCCTACGGGTTGACTAGGACAGAGGTTATCGTCCCCCCACACGCCGCTCGGTTACTGCCGGTGTCCGTGCACCGCGAGGGCCAACTGGACGCGGCTGGTGACTCCGAGCTTGTCGAAGATCCGAGCGAGGTGGGTCTTGATGGTCGGCAGCGACAGGAACAGCCGACCGGCGATCTCGACGTTGGTGAGCCCTTCGGCGACCAAGCGGGCGATCTCGGTTTCGCGCTCGCTCAGCCCCTCCAGAGGGTCGGTCGCCGCCTGCTGCGTGGCGCGCGTGGCGGCGGCGACGAGGCGCTGCAGGACGAGGGGCGAGAAGGACATCGTCCCCGCCGCGGACTGCTGGACCGCCGCGACCAGGTCTGGCGGCGAGGTGTGCTTCAGCAGGAAGCCGGATGCCCCGGCGTCGAGCGCGCGCACCAGGAAGTCGTCGGTGTCGAAGGAGGTGAGCATGACGACGTGGGGCGGGTTAGGCAGCGCACGGATGCTTCGGGTGGCCTCGACGCCGTCGCACCGCGGCATCCTGACGTCCATCAGCACCACGTCGGGGTTCAGTTCGGTGACCCGGGCGACCGCCTCCAGCCCGTCGGTCGCCTCGCCCACGACGGTGATGCCGCCAGAGCCTTCGAGGATCAGCCGCAGTCCCGCCCGGACCAACGCCTCGTCGTCGACGAGGAGCACCCGGATCTCGTTCACGCCCACGGCAACCATGCTTCCACGAGGAACTCTCCGGACACGACCTGGGCCTGGAACCGGCCCCCGATCAGCGCCATCCGCTCGGTCAGCCCGGCCAGGCCCATCCGCGACCCGGGGGCGTCGATGGGCGCGAGCGGCACGGGGTTGCGGACGGAAACGGAGATTCCACCGGCCCGCCCGCCCGCGATCGTGGCCGTGATGGGCAACCCGGGGGCGTGCTTGACGGCGTTGGTGAACGACTCCTGGAGGACGCGGTACAGGTGCCCGGTCGTGGCCGTGCCCGGCTCGCCGGGGCCCACGTCGAGGGTCAGGTCGACGGGGTGTCCGGTGGCACGGACGGTGTCGGCGAGCGTGCGCACGTCGGCCAAGGTCGGAGCCGGGGCCGTCCCTGCCTCCGGCGGTCGGAGGACCGCCAGCACCTCATGGAGTTCCTCGACGGCCGTCTCGGCCGCCGCCCGGATCACTCCCGCAGCCTCGCGGGCGACGGCGGGATCCAGATCCGCGCGATATTCGAGGGCGCCCGCGTGCAGCGAGATCAGCGCGAGCCGGTGCGACAACGAGTCGTGCATCTCGCCGGCGATGCGGGTGCGCTCGGCCTCGCGGGCCTGCATGACGCGGGCGGCCTGTTCGCGACGGGCCAGGTCGGCCTCCTGCTGCAGGGAGCGCCACAGCTCACGCCGACTGCCGCGGTAGAGGCCGAACAGCACCAGGATGGCGACCAGGACAGCAACCCCGATCGCCTCCTGGGCCACCGTCGGCGCGGCCGCCCCCAGCGGGACGATCAACCCTCGACCGGCCGCGTACGCGACACCGAAGGCGGCGACGGTCAAGGCGATGGCCGGCCAACGACGGCGGGCGGCGATGGAGACGAGGGCGACCCCGGCAGCGGTCGCCGCGCCGTCGGAGACTGCCGCCAGCGCGATGATGACAAGCGCATAAACGACCGCCCGTTGCTCTCGCTTCTCGTCCGGGGCCCAGATGGGTCCGCCTGGGGCCCGGTACAGCACCCTGGGCAGCAGCACGAGCGAGCCGACGAGGCCGCCCAGGTTGAGCAGCATCACGGCCGGGCCGAGCCAGCCGGCCAGCGGCGACTCCAGATAGCCAGGAAGAGCGACCAGCGTCACCAGCACAGACACTGCCGAGACGACGATCATCAACGCCACGCTTCTCGAGCCCTGAGGCGGGCGGCGGGTCCCGACGGGCGAGGGCTGGACGGTCATCGGACCACCCTAGGGCAGCGGAGAGCCCAGCCGGTGTCGTCCGAAGGCGTGAACCTGGACCATCCCTTCGGCCCCGGCAGGCACCCGGTCGACCGATGGTGCCTCGGTGCGGCGGGTCGCGAGGATGACGTCATGAACACATCAACCATCACCCTTGACCCGCCGCACCCCGTGCTCAGCCCCTCGGCTGCGCCGGAGCGTCCCGACTACCACCGGATCGCCCGGACCCAGGCCAACTACCGCTGGTGGCGGCCGTTGGTCACCGCCGTCGTGGCGGTCGCCGCGTACCTCGCGATGATGCTGCTGCTCTTCGCGGCAGCTGCGGTGGCTGTGCTGATCGACCCGCGGCTCGCGGCCTCGCTGGACGCCGTCGGCGTGGACGGTGACATGTACGACCCGTTCCAGTTTTTTTCGCTGATGGCCAGTCTGATCCTCATGATTCCCGCGGTGATCGTGGGGGTCGCGGCCGGCCGTCGGCCTGTCGGCACCATCCTTTCGGTCGCCGGGCGGCTCCGCTGGGGAGTCCTCGGCCGCTCCCTGGCCATCTGCCTGAGCGTGTACGTGGCGAGCCAGCTGCTGGTCGTCGCCATGGCCTGGCTCGCTGGAGAGCCCGTCGCGCCCACGTGGCAGCCGTACAGCTGGTGGCTGATCCTCGCGGCGCTGCTGATCGTGCCGCTTCAGGCCGCGGCCGAGGAGTTCGCGTGCCGCGCGCTGCCGATGCAGGTGTTCGGCGCGTGGCTCCGCAACCCGTTCTGGGGCATCCTGTTGCCGCTCCCGCTGTTCGTCGCAGGCCACACCTACAACGTCCCCGGGCTGATCAGTGTGGCCGGGTTCGCGCTCGCCGCCGGCGTGCTGGTGTGGCGGACCGGTGGCCTGGAAGCCGCGATCGTCCTCCATGCGGTGAACAACTCCCTCGGCTTCGCCTTCGGCGCCATCGGTTTGGTGGACCTCAATGGCACGGAGGTGGCCGCCGTCGACGCCGTGGCGTCGATCGCGACGGTCACGGTGTGCACGGTGCTCATCCTGTGGGTCGAGCGGAAGGCCCGCCGGAGCCCCTCGGCGACGTCTCGCTAGCAGCCGCTTCGCTCAACGACCCGGCTCGCCCATGTGCGCGAGCCGGGTCGTCAGCTGTCCCCCCGATATCGCGAGACACCCGGCTCACTCGCCACCGTCGTCCCCCTCCGGCCCCCACCCCGCCGTGAGCACGATCTCAGCGCCCCGAGTGTCGTCCACCAGCCGGGACAAGAGCTCATCGGCGCTGGTCGAACGCAACAGCGCGTACTGGTCCATAGGGCTGAGCGGCGCGATCCCCGCGACCTGCCAGATGCGCTCGCCCAAGTCGGGCGACAGGTTGACGTCGGCCGCCCACGGGAGTTCCACGAACTCGCTCGCCCGGGCCAGCGTTCCACGCACCAGGGCCTCAGCTTCCGCGAGCTTCGACGGCGTGGATTCGTCGAACTCGACGGCGGGCAATTCGAGCACCTCCGCCCGCGGGAACGGTTCGTCCTGGAGCCAGCGCACCACCTCGAAGCGCGTCGTGCCGCTCGCTAACACGTGGATGGAGTCCTCGGCCACGTCGACCGACACGATCCGCGCCACCGTGCCGACACCGAAGCGCATGTCCCCTCCCCCGACCTCGGAGCCCCGCTCGATCAGCACCACCCCGAACTCGCGAACGGTCCCGGCGAGCAACGACGAGAGCATCTCCACGTAGCGCGGCTCGAAGACGCGCAGCTGCAACGGCATGGCGGGGAACAGGACGGACCCGAGGGGGAACATCGCGAGCTCACGCGTGGCGCGGATCATGACAGCGATCCTGCCCGACTCGGGCCCGAGAAGCGAGGCCCCTGACGAAGATGCTGCGCCACCGCCCCGACCTACCAGGCCTGCCGAGGAAAGTCATCAGGAGGCGCTGCAACTGACCACCTGCCGGCTAGAGAGCCTGCAGATACGCATCTGAAGGTTGGGGCGGCACACAGAGCGCCATGTCCGGGGTGCTGTCAGGCGACGGGGTCGAGCCTGCGGACAGTGGGTAGTCCGGCGGCACGCTCGGCCGCGAGGTCATAAGCCGACTGCAGGGCCAGCCAAGCACGGGCGGTACTAACGCCAGCCCCCTCCAGTCGAACAGCAAGGTTGGGGCTCAGCCGGGCATGGCCGTGCAGGACGCGGCTCAACGTCACCCGGGAGATCCCGAGCCGTGACGCAGCCTCTCCGACACTCAGCCCGAGGTCGGCCAGCACGTCCTCACGCAGGATCTCGCCGGGATGTACCGGTGTCTTCATCACCATGCTGTCCACCTCCTGGTCAGTGGTAGTCCTGATAATCAACGAGTTCGACATCACTCTCAGCGAAGCGGAACGCGACCCGCCAGTTGCCGTTCACCCAGACCGACCAGTGCCCGCCCAGGTCCCCTTTGAGGGGGTGGGTCCGGAACGACGGGATCGCGAGATCGTCGGGGGTCTGTGCCACGTCAAGCAGCGACAAGATGCGCAGCAGTTTGGGGACGTGAGCCGCTTGAACACCCTTCTTCGAACCATCGCGATACAGCCGCTCCAAACCCTTGTGCCGGAAGCTGACGATCACAACACAAAGCGTATCGCGTAGCGCTACGCGATACAAGCCTCGCTCATGACCGTCGAAGCCGACCCGCAGCATGATCGGGCGAGCACTGGATGCTGATCGCCCTCTTGAAGAATCGCTCGTAGACCGGTAGGCCCGAGAGTGCCACGCTGAAGACATTACGGAAAGCAGCCGTACAACGTCCTCAGCCGATACCCCTCTTCGAGGTGCGCCTGTACCCAACTCACCTCGTCGCCGAGGTGGAGGTGGACAGCTCCTTCACGTGCGCAGGGAACCAGGCCTTCGGGATTCTCGTGGCCTACATCTCGGGCCCGCAACAGCACCCGGGGCAAGGTGGCCATGACGGCCCCGGTGGTGCAGCAGGAGTCGTCCACCACGATCCGGATGACCTCACCCGTCGTTCAACAACCCGACGCCGGGACCGGTCGGCACCTGGTGGCCTTCGTGATGCCGCCGAGTTCACCCTTGACACGCTGCCGACCCCCACCGACCCGCGCATCAAGGTGCGGCAGGTCGCCGACGAGGTGGCCGCGGTCAATGGCTTCACCGGGCGCTGGACGGAGAGCATCTACCAGCAACAGTTGGCGGCCCTCCGCGCCGCCGTCGAGCAGGCCGGATTGGAGGTCAGCGGGGCGCCCCGGTTCGCACGCTTCGACCCTCCCTGGACGCCGTGGTTCCTCCGTCGCAACGAGGTGGTGCTGCCGATCTCCTTCTCACCCGGCCTGTGACCGGGGTGGGCGCAGACTGCGCGCCCGCCACCAGGCAGTGAGGACGACGACCACGCCGACCACCAGCAGAAGGAAGCTGACGGACAGGGTGAGCCACTTGCCGGCGGTAAAGATCGGCGCCAACTCCGCCAGCACCGGGGTCCGCGCCGGATAGCGTGCCATCACCGTCGCGGCGCAGATGTTCTCGGCGTAGTCCAGAGCCACCACCACCACCGGCAGCAGGGCCACCCCTCGCCACCGGCTCCCAGGAGCTGCGCCCCGGGCCCAGACCCAGGCGAGCGTCGCCACCAGGAACGCCCCGTACACCGGCGGCCAGATGACATCGAACGTCACGCGTGCGTAGACGTAGGCGGCTCGACCATCCGGCCCCCACGCCTCGGCCGCCGCGTACAGGTCGTCCGGCCAGTACCACAGGGATGTGTCCGGGGCTGGGTAGCGGACCGTGTAGAACGCGCCCGCCTCAGCCTGGTCGGGCAGCACCATCGCGGTGAACACCACGAAGAGCAGCGTTGCCCCGATGGCCATCCACCCCCGCACTCCGTGCGCCAAGCGCTCGCCTATCCGTCCCATCAACGTGTCATCGTCCCCTGTCCCGGGTCTGCCGCGCGGATGCCACCCCCTCAGTCGGTGACGGTGAGCCCGCGCCAGAACGCGACGCGTCCGCGAAATGGCTGGCCGCGGGCTTGGGCCGGGGGCAGTGCCAGGCGGCGTACGCATTTCATTTCCTTCAGGTGTCCTACGCGTCAGGCTACCTTCGCGCGGGTTGCGCGGGTTGAGCGTTTTATTGAGCCATGAAGATGCGCGCCGCCGTCGTCGCCTCGGTTCTCGTCCTGGTTGCCTGCACGAGCGACCCGGCCCCTGAACCCACCTCCTCTCCGACCCCCACTGACCGAGTCAGCACCAGCAGCAAGCCGACGCAGGCGAGCACGCCCGAGTCTGCCCCGGTTCAGACGAGCCCCGCACTGGAGGAAGCGTTCACGGCACCGGAGAGAATCGAGGGTGAGGTGGCGCGAGTCACCTACTTCGACGGCGCTGCGGTGAGTGAACTGACAGGCGCCCCGGATCTCCAAATCGGCTACCAGATTCGGGCTTCCTGCCACGGGAACGGCTCCATCACCCCCGAGCTCTGGGTCAACGGTGTGAAGGCTTCAGGCGGTGTGACCTGGGAGTGTGCCGATGAACTGCCCGCAGCGGTGAACGTCGATGCGGCCGTGCCGCCCCTCAAGAGCGCCGACGATGTCCAGATCCGCTTCTCTGAGCTGACAAGCGACCAGGAAGCGTGGGCGGCGCTGGAGCCCGCGATTCCCATCGAGGGTTGATGCAGCACCAAGCCACTCTCGGGCCATGACGAGTATGGACTTGCGGGCGATCTGACTCGCTAAGCCCAGCTACGTCCGGTCGGCCGGAGGCGTCACGCAGGAGCACCGTCAGGGAGACAATCAGACCATGAGGCAGCGCGAGACGGCGAGATTCGTGCGGTGGGCTGAACGACAGTCCGGGCTCGGGCAGGTCGTGGTCACCCTGGTCTTGGCAGGCCACGGCCTATCTCGGACGAGCAACGATGACCCAAGAGACGAAGTTGGGTTCACAATCACGCGGGGATGATCCCCGCGCTGGGCGGGTGAATCAGGGGATGCCGGCGTGCTCCCCGCTCACGCGGGGATGATCCCGCCTACATCCGTGTGGTCAAGACTGGCGACGGGTGCCCCCGCTCGCTTCGAGGCACGGGCTCGCGCGGGGATGATCCGCGTCGGCCGACTGATCGGTGTCTCCGCGGCCGGTGCTCCTCTCTCACGCGGGGATGCGTCCATCCAACCCGATGGTCGCTGCCCCCGCACGCAGAGCATGAGCCACTCCCCCACGGCAGGAACTCGGTGCGCCAGCCATCCACCTGCTCCATCTCCGCCAGGAGCCGATCCACGGTTGCCTGACGACCTTCTGGCCAACCCGGCTGCGGGTGCAGGTCGTCGATGACGTACCACCCCCCAGGCGCGACCAGCTCCATGGCCAACTCCCGATCGTGCTACTTCCCCGGCCAGGTGTCGGCGAACACGAGGTCGTAGCGTTCGGGGCGCTCGACTGCGGCGCGCAGCCAATCGGAACCGTCGCCCAGAACCCACGTCACGCGCTCATCCCCGGCCAGGGCATCCCTCGCCACGGATTGGAGCGAGTCATCCAGCTCCACAGAGACCAGCGTCGAGTCGTTCCATCCCATCCAGCAGCCAAGCCGCACCAAAGCCGACGCCGGTGCCGAGCTCAAGGAACCGACCACCCGGCCGCGACGCCACGAGCAGCCGCATGAACCGTCCCAGGTCACCCTCCGACGATTGGACGAAGCCCATCTCCGAGGCGACGGTGATGAGGCGTTGGTGAACGGAGTGCAGATCCATGCACACACCCTAGACAGCCCCAGGTCAGGTGCAGCAGGCGCGGATCGGACCAACTCTCCGCGACTCAGGTGAAGCGATTCCAGAAGTGGACCGGCCGTAAGGTCGACGGAGTGGTTGGACCTCGAACTTGGCAAGAACTGTGCTCCTGGGCCGGGCAGGTCTACTTCAAGTATTCACATGCCGGCTCCATCCGGAACAAGGCATGGAGTGCCGCCTACAACGCTGGGTGTTACGTTGACCGGCCCACCAGTGGTGGAATTGGTTACGAGACAATCTCGCGTTACTGATCGAGATTCAGAAGAAATGGGAAGGTTGGGGGCCTTCCCATTTCGCTTTTCTGGCCCACCACCAACCACTTCGCCCTCCAAGAAGCGATCAGGTGACCTCTGATTCGACGACGGAGGCCAAGTAGGCGACGGCGGCCCCGAGGACCTCCCGCTCCAGCACAGGATGCGGCACCTCGCCCACGAGCCGGTGGGTGAGCGATTCCACAAGAGCCACCAGGATCGAGGCCGTTCCCGCGGCGTCGGTCAACCCATACTCATCCCGTAATAGGAGCGCCACGGCGTCACGAAGCGCGACCTGCGCGTCGCGGAAGTGTTCCTCCAACTCAGGGGTGCGGGGCGACCTGTCATACATGAGGCGATGGAGGTCGACGTCCGCGTGCAGGTCCGCGACCAGTTGGACCGCTTCCGGCAGCCATTGAGAGCTGGGGCGCCCAGGGCGCAGCGCCTCACGGAGCGGACCGGTGCTGTGGCGCAGGTGTCTCTGGGCGAGCTCCAGCAGCAGCGCGTCCTTGTTGGGGAAGTACTGGTAGAGCGAGCCGATCGAGACGCCGGCGCGGGCCGCAATCCGGTCGGTCGTCGCCGCGACCCCCTCTTCCGCGAAAACGCGAGCAGCAGCGCTGACGATGCGCTCCACCGTCTCAAGAGAACGCCTCTGACTAGGAATTTTGCGTGGAGAAACAGCCCTTGCGCCCGTCATGGCTCACCCCCAGAAAGCGAGTACCGAATGTGAGGGAAACCTCATATTGTTACGTCCATGGAAGCACACATCGCAGCGTGGCGCACGTTCGCCGTCGCGGGACTCGCGCTCTACCTCGGCGGGCTGGCGGCGGCGTTCGGCCTGCGCGGCTGGCTCCACTACAGGCGCACGGGCGACTGGGGCATCCGCCGGATCAGCTCAGATGGGCCGCTCCTTGGCCGGTTGGGCGCGTTGTTGTTCGGTGCCTCGTTGGCCTTGGGCGCCGTCGGGCTCGTCGTCGGTGTGGCCGCTCCCGCATGGCGGCTCCCGGCCAGCGACGCGGCGGCATGGACGGGGGTGGTGGTCTGCGCCGTCGGTCTGGTTGGGGTGTTGGCCTCCCAGTTCGCCATGGGTTCCTCGTGGCGCGTGGGGGTGGATCCGACGGAGCGGACCGAGCTGGTCACCAGCGGCGTGTTCGCATGGGTGCGCAACCCCATCTTCACCGCCATGGGCGTCACGTTGCTTGGGCTGGCGCTCATGGTGCCGAATGCGCTGCTCGTCTTGGCCACGGTGCTGTTCATCGTGGGGGTGCAGCTCCAGGTCAGGGTGGTCGAGGAGGCGTACTTGCTCAAGACGCACGGCGACGACTACCTGCGCTACGCGCGTCGCACAGGCCGCTTCCTTCCCGGGATCGGGCGCTTGCCGTAGAGGTCTCGCGATCCCGACGGGGCAGTGGTCATTCATAGTTGGTCTGCCAACCGCCAGCGACCACAACCCCCACAGTCAGGGCAGCAGTTCCTCGTCGGGGCCACTGACCTCCACCAACTCCGTCCGCGCGAGATCCAAGGCGGGGCTCATCGACCGAACCGGCGGGAGCGAATCGAAGTTGTGCCTGGGTGGCGGACACGACGTCGCCCACAGGGATCGCCCCCAGCCCCACGGGTCGTTGACCTCGACCCCGGGTGAGCGTCGGGTGGTCCACACGTTCCACAGGCATGGAAGCATCGAGATGCCGAGCAGGAAGGCACCGAACGTCGAGACTTGGTTGAGGAGCCTGAAACCCTCCCAGGCGCCGTGGTCGGCGATGCGACGCTGCATTCCCTGGGTGCCCAGCCAGTGTTGGACGAGGAACGTGGTGTGGAAGCCGATGAACAGCGTCCAGAAGTGCACCTTGCCCCACGTCTCGTTCAGCATCCTGCCCGCGAACTTCGGCCACCAGTAGTAGAAGCCGGCGAGCATCGCGAACACCACCGTGCCGAACACCACATAGTGGAAGTGCGCGACGACGAAGTACGAATCGGTGACGTGGAGGTCCAACGGAGGCGACGCCAGAATGACGCCGGTCAGCCCGCCGAAGAGGAACGTCACCAGGAAGCCGATGGCGAACGTCATCGACGTGTTGATCGGACTCAGCATCTACCTCGGTTCGGTCGCGGCCATCGGGCTCGTCGCCCTGTTCGCTGGACTGCTCCTGCTGTACGTGAAGGTGGTCGAGGAGAAGGAACTGGCAGCTCGCTTCGGTGACGCGTACCTGGAGTACAAACGCACCACCCCCTTCCTGATCCCTCGAGTGCCCTCACGATCCCCGAAGCGAGGATGAGGGCGACTCTTGGCCACGACCGCTCTCGGCGGTGGGGGCGCGGGCGGCGGCCGTCACTCTGATCCCTGTGGCTCGCCGTCGCTATCCCCGGTCACCGACGGCAGCAGCTCCGACGGCGACCCGCTGTACGTCACCACCAGCTCGTCGCGGGCGCGCGACGCCGCGACGTACAGCAGCGAGCGTTCCCGCAGCTGCGCCTCGCTGAGTTCCTCGTCGTCGTAGTCGTAGGCCTTCAATCCCATGGGCATCGAGTCCTTGCTCAGCCCGAACAGCAGCACCCGGATGAACTCCGTGCCCTTCGCACGGTGCATCGTCAGCGCCACCGGGTTGCCCGGCTTCACCGTGCCGGCCTCCAAAGCCCTCACCTCGACGCCCCGCTCCCCCAGCCCGGCGACGACGCGGTCGCGGGTCACCCGGTCGCGGACCAGCACCGCGACTGTCTCAGGCGCCACCTCACCACCAGACACCCAGGAGCCGACGAGGTCCGCCGCGAAGTCCAGCTCCGCCGTCAGCGTCGGGAACGGCCGCACCTCCGGCTTCGGCCCGGTGCGCGCCGACAGGTAGCCGGCCATGGTCTCGGCCTCGCCGTCGGAATCGATGACCTCCTGCCCCGTCAGCACACCGACGGCCCACGCCAGGTTCTGCGCCGTGGTGCGGTAGTTGAGCTTCAGCCCCCGCGACCGGCCCTGCGTCCGGATCCCGTACGCCGAGAGCATCAGCTTCTGCCCGTAGATCCGCTGGTGGGCGTCCTCGGCGATGAAGATGTCGTTGGGTGCCTCGGGCGCCAGCGCCCGGACCAGCTGCCAGTGGCACGGCTTGAAGTCCTGCCCCTCGTCGACCAGCACGTGCCGCGCCGGCCGCTCCCCCGTCGTCTCGAGGTGGGCTGCCGCAATCGAGGCGGCCTCAGCGAAATCCAACGTGCCGGCCTCGCGGGCGGCCCCGCGGTAGGC
>NZ_JACJGA010000013.1:0-27841 GCF_014164725.1 Tessaracoccus sp. MC1627
CTGAACACTCGGTCACAGGCGTCAGCCGCTGAGGGCGGCCGCCCTACTTTGTACGAATCGCGGGCCAGCACCCCGATTCACAAACTGGTACGCGGGAAGTCGTACAAACTGCAGTGCATCTCGACAGAAGTCCCTGATCGGTCATGGTGTTTCCTTCTGCTCGACAGATGGCCAGGCTCCGTGCGGGGCCGGGCCTCTTGGGCGAGTAACGAGTGGATCTCCCGTCCCGCCCTGCGCGTCGTCGCCGACCCTTGCAGCTTGAGCGACGCCAGTAGCGCCACGTGCTGCTGACACTCGTGAGTCGAGGACTCGAGTTGTCAGCTCGACTGTGGCGAGGTACCACCAGAAGATCCAGTCCAGGAACACGGGGTCGTAGTCAGAGCGTTGGCGAGCATCCTTGTGACGGATGGAGAACTTGTTGGCGATCTCGAACAGAGCGGACTCATCCTTCGTGACCAGCACGTCTTTGAGCAGCGCCCGCCGTTCCTCAAGTACACCTGCAAGGGCCCGATTGGCGGACGTCTTGTCCTGCACTGTGGCACCTCGCGATCGGTAGAGAGCGATGGCGTGCAAGACATCGTCGCGAGGTTCGCGTGCTGGGTCGGTCATCTTCTCGATCAGTTCGTGACGTGCGGGATCGAGGACATGGACGAGACGGCCGCGATCCTCCCCAGCCTCAGCGAGGTAGAGGTCTGCTGCCGAGTCTTCAAGGAGCCTGTTGACGCGCCACCTGTAGACCTCCTGACCTCGTGAACCCGAGTAGTCACCGTGATGCCAGCCACAACCTCCGAAGGGGTGCATCCACCTGGCACGAGGGGCAGACACAAGATCGTGAAGAACCTCGATCAGATCGAACAGCAGCGTCGGGTCCTTGCGGCATAGCTCCGGATCGATGGGCCACAAACCAGGGCGGGACAGCTTCAGCGCGATTGCATCAGCGGGGTCGACGGCTGTGGGATCGTCTGGGCAATCCTTCCCCATCGTCTCCTCAAAGTAGCCAAGGTCTTCAAGCTCGCTGAACAGACTCACGAACAGCCCTGCCGCTGACTCGATAGACCTCGCAGCCGTCCTTGTCGAGACCGCATGGCGTTGGGAGAAGTACGGTCTTGCTGTGGTGGTGATAGTGGGCAACGTGTCTACCCTGCTGAGTAGCTGCTGCAGCCAGCGCTGCTGATCAGTCAGTCGTGGCGCGGCCGAAACCATCGACCGGCCCCAGGGATCGGCTGGCTCTGGTTGATGAGCTCGGAAGTCGTCCACAGCACGCCGGCTCACGAAGGCCTGCTCCAGCAGCAGCTCACAGCGTTCTCCCCAGTCCTTGACGGTGCGATGGTTGAGTTCTCGGGAGAGCTCCCTCTTCAAGAGCGTGGGGGGCCACCGCAGCGTGTAGTCCTCATCCTGACGCTGTGCAGGGCTGACCTTGGAGACGCTCATCTGTGATCTGCCGCTAGTGAGAGAGACCTCCTCGAGGTCAGCGTGGAACGACTCCGGGAGCCCCGGAGGGAAACCGAGAACGGCCGCAGGCGGCGGGGACACGGCGCTGCCCAATCAGCGGAGAGGTCGTCGGTGATCGGGCGAAGGCTCGGAAGGGCTCGGCTGGACACCTAGCCATTGTGCCGGAGCACTCCGACACCTATCGAGGCCGGTGTGACTACTAAGCCCGGTGTATCTGCACTGGTCGGCCCAGTCCGCCGACCGGTGCAGTACCGGGTCAGTCGCGCACTCCGGGTGCTCCACGAGGCAGCCACCCGCACCGAAGCCGCCCAACCGCACAGCCCACACAGCTACCCCCGCGTAGGCCGTGGCCGCAGCTCCGAACCACGAGGAAAGTCCTAGGCCGTCGGTTACGCGCTGGCTGATGCTGGTCCGGGTTCTAAGAGGGCAGGACCAGCAAAGGCAAGAGAGAAGGGGTGACCGTGGCATGTTGGATGAGGAGACGCAGCAGCTGATCGTGACCGCGGAGAGGCGGAGGCCTGTGTGTGGACGACGCCCGAAACTGGTCGGTTTCGACGGGCGAAAACTGGACGGGTGTGGGTAGTTTAGCTGGGGGTTTCGGTGGTGGTGCGGATGCTGGGGAGGGTCGACGCCTCGGTTGCGGAGTCGGTAGCTGGCGCCTTTGAGGGTGAGGACGTCGGCGTGGTGGACGATCCGGTCGTCAGCTATCCACCCGAGTACGTCGACAAGCTCGTCGAGACCCTGCTGACGGAGCTTCTACATGTCCTCTCCGCCCAGAATCCCGGTCTCCTGCTAGCTCGCCCCAGGGTCTGCGGACTCGCTGACGAGAAGCGCCGGCCGTCGAAGCCGTTGACGAACTGACTCTGCCCTCCGCGGGGCACTGGGCGGTCGGCGCGGTGCGCTGTGGCGGGTCGCTTGCGCTCGGGGGTGGGGTGGATGGTGACCGCCGCAGGCTGCTGGTGTGTGCAAGCCTGGCTGCCCCTATGTAGCGCCTATATAGGGCGCAGTATGGACCCCTATATAGCGGTCGGCTCCATGACGGATCAGGCAAGCTCGGCTCAGAGGATCTGTAGGCGGGCTCGGAAGGGCCCCAACTCGTCCAGGAGGTATGCGCCGGGGATTACTCCCGCTCTGACGAGGGCACGGGGTCCTGTTCTGCACAGCCAACCCTTGAGCTGATCCGTCATCAGGTAGCATTAGCTGTCTACGGATCATTTCAAAGGGGGTGAGTGGAGTGGGGACATTGACACCGGCTACGGCGCACCAGGTGGGTCTGTCTCGGAGTGGGTTGTATCGGGCTGCCCGGGATGGTCGGTACGAGCGGATCGCTCGGGGGATCTACGTGCCGGTTGATGACGCGGGCGTGGACTGGGACCTGGTTGAGGCCGCGAGGCGGCGTCGGGATGCGACGGTCTGTCTTGCCTCGGCGCTGGCCCATCATGAACTCACTGACGAGATTCCGGCTGGGTTGGATGTGGCGATCCCTCGTGGGTCGAGGATCCCTGCCGGCAGCGGTTCGATCGTGTGGCATTCCTTTGACCGTGACACGTTCGGTGTGGGACGTGAGGAGGTGCTCATTCCGGGGTCGGATCTGCGGATCGGGTTGTACTCGGCGGAGCGGTCGATCGTTGACGCGTTCCGGCTCCGCGGCGAGGTGGGCTACGAGTTGGCACGGGACGCGTTGAAGGAGTGGCTGCGCCGTGGCGGGACACCGGCCCGTCTGGTGGAGCTGGCCCTCGTGTTGCCGCGTGCGAAGGCGCCGACGTTGGCGGCGTTGGAGGCGTTGACGTGAGCACGGGGGAGGAGGTGTTCCGCCGTTTGCAGGCGGCGGCGCGGTCGACGGCGTCGAAGACCGGGAGCCCGGCGCCGACTCAGGAGTATCTGACCCGGCATGTCCTGGAGTCGTTCCTCGACCGGCTGACCCGCAGCCGCCATGGCGATGCTTTCGTGATCAAGGGAGGGATCCTGCTGGCCTCGTACGGGTGGCGGCGAGCCACCAAGGATGTCGATGTGAACGCGATCTCTGCCGATGTGACGCCGGCACATCTGACGGAGTTGGTGCGGGACCTGGCCGCGATGGAGCTCGACGATGGGGTTGTCTTCGACGCGGGCAGCATCGAGGTGACTGAGATCCGCGAGGAGGCTGACTATCCCGGGTTCCGGGTGCGGTTCGGGGCCAGGCTCGGGGTGTGGCGAGGTGCCGCGGCCTGGGATGTCTCCACCGGGGATCCGATCGTCCCGCCACCGAGGATGGTGCGCATCGAGCGTGTCGACGGTGATCCGATCGAGGTGCTCGGCTATGCCGCTGAGACCAGCATCGCGGAGAAGGGGGTGACGATCCTGGAGCGCGGGATCACGAGCACCCGCTGGCGCGACTACGTCGACATCGTCCAGCTGGATGGTCAGGAGATCAACCGCGACGATCTGCGCCTCGCCGCGGCGGCGGTGGCTGCCCACCGGGGTGTGCTCCTCCAACCGGTCAGCCGCGTGCTGGCGGGCTACGGGCAGGTTGCCCAGGCCAAGTGGGCCGCGTGGCGCCGCAAGGAACGACTCGAGGCCGTCGCGGACGAGCTCCTCGACGACCAGATCGCGCGGGTGGCCGCTGTCCTCGACCCGATCTTCGGCCCTCCGAGCACCCAGGAGGATCTGTGACCGTGGGCGTGTCGCGGTGTGGGGCGTTCGGATGCATGACGCAGACGGCTGATCCGCTGTGTGTGTTCCACGCGAGGAGGGTCCGCCGGGGTCTGGGGCTGCCCACCGTTGACGATCTGAGGGTTGGGGATCCGAGTGGTCATGGCGTGTGGGGGAGGGTGGACCGCACCGCTGATGGGGTCTTGTGTCATGAGTGTGGGCAGCGGTTCGCCAGTCTCGGTATCCATCTGGCCCGTGCCCATGAACTCAGGGTCCGGGTGTATCGGGATCGGCACGGGATCGCCGATGAGGAGTCGCTGGCGGTCGTGTCTGCGGGGCGGCCGCGGCGTCGTGCGCATCCGTGTGGGCGGTGCGGCACGATTTTGACGGTGCCGGGGAAGCTGTGTGACGACTGCCGTGTCACGCGCCTAGTTGAGCTTGAGAATCGCCAGGCGGCTCTGGCGGAGCCGAGACCGGTCAAGGCGCGGTGGCGGCGCCTGACCGGGGAGGAACGTGACGACCTGCTGCGGGCGGCGCCCGAGGAGGTCGGGTCGTTGATCGCGGCGCTGCAGCGGAGCCGGGTCACGTCGGCGGAGATCGCCGCAGTCCTGGGTCGTAGTCAGAAATGGATGCGCGCACCCATCCCCGCCCCGACTGGGGAACCCCGAACTGAGGGACCGCAACCCTCGTTGTGCACAGCGTTGTCCACCGCGGTGGGTGAAACGACCGCAACGCCCCCGGGATAGTGGGCGTCGGCGCGGCTGAGAGACCCGCCGAGCACGTCGCACCACCCCTAGTGCATGCCTTGGAGCGTTGCTGTCCAGCGGCCTGGTGAAGTTTTCGGGGGTAGGTTCATCACCCCTAGCCAGACGCTGAATCGGGGTGGCGTACCCCTCGTGGGGCGGGCTTTGGGGGTAGGGAACGGGAGAGGTGCCCGCGGGAGGTTCATCGCGGACCAACCGCGAAAGGACCCCTTGCGATGAGCGTGCGCGCCGCCCTCCATCTCGACCCTCTACTTCAGGCCGCCGACGACACCTGGCCGCTGTGGACCAGGAGCGAACCCCTGCTGACCCGGTTCGCCTCGCACAGGGAGGTAGCGCAGTGGCGGATGGATGATGTCGACTGGCAGGAGGACCGGGAGATGTTCCTCGCGTTGGGTCGGCTGACGTTGGTGGAGGAGTCACGGGTCGCCGCGACAGCGGTGCTGGTGTTCCTGGTGCTGCCCGCATGTGAGGCGACCGTCATGCGGCGGGCTTCCATGACCCATGACGTGAGGCAGCTGGAGGATGTGGCGGCTGGCTATCTGTGGACCGAGGTGGCGCAGTATCCGTGGGACGATCCGATGAAGGGCTGGATCCCGCAGGGGGTCGCCCGCCGGGTCGGTCGGGCGATCGACCGCGACTTCGGTTGGGGAGAGACGGCGGAGCGGATCTGGCGGGATCGGGCCACGTTGGACTTCGAAGCGGTGGAGCGTCTCAATCATCGCGGGGCGTATATGAGGCCACTGAACACCACCGACCTGTACTGGTGGGCGGTGGCCGAAGCGGGGCTCAGCAGGGAGGACATGGATCTGCTGGTCGCGCTGGCGGTCACTGCCCACGAGGACGGGATCACGTCGCGGTCCAGCGCGGGTATCACAGCCCGGTCGGCGTGTGTGCAGCTGGTCCAGCCCGGAGAGACCGTCGATCAGCTGCAGTACCGCGCCAGGAAGGCGTTGACGGTCCTCCGCGAAGCAGCCCGCAGCACCGCCGCCTGACCCATTCGTCGGTCTGCCCGCGCACATCGAGGGCTGCACACCGACCCTGAGTTCCACCGACATTGGTCGCCGCTCGAATCGGTGAGGCGAGTCGGTGATCGATCTGTTGGAGATGATCTAGACCATGAACCCACGACGTGCAGCGGTAGTAGCCGTGACCATGACCGCCTTGAGTGCACTCCTGGCAGGCTGCGCTGCTGCCGGTCAGCCCACCCAGAGCCCCGCCGCGTCCCCGACGCCAGTCACCTCCAGTGCACTGCCGACCCCAGACCAGTCTCCGACCCCTGCCCAGTCTCCGACCCCTGCCTTGTCTCCGAGCGCGGAGCTGTCGGTGAGCCAATGGTTTCCCGATCAGCCGGCGGGTGAATCTGGCGTGCAGGCTGAGATCCGCGACGCCTGGGAAACCCACGAGATCACCATGGACAAGTTCACCCGGAATCCCGACCTGATCGATCTGACGGAGATCCAGCTCGTCTCCACTGGCCAGGAGGCCACCGATGCCGTCCAGGTCATTGCGCGGCTTCGGGGCAACAACCTGATCCGCAAGGGGTATGTGATCTTCCGTGACGCGGTGATCGCTGAGCCGATCACCGACACCGATGGAGTCACCACCTCTGAAATCAACTACTGCTTCGACCCAGCCCACCTGCAGACCGTCGACATCGACAGCGGCCAGCCCGGCGAGAGCGTCATCCAGCCCGATCAGACGATGAAGGTCATGGTCCTCATGGAACAGATGCCCGACGGGAGTTGGCGGGCGGCACTGTCCGAGACCGAATTGGCTCCGTGCTGAGAGCCCCAGCTTCGATCACAGACGGCCTCTTCGGCATGACGCCAGGGGTCACCGGATTGTTCCTAGCGCGTTGATGGAGTGCCCGCCTCGGGTCGGTGCCTGACGCCGGCTCGCCGGGCATTGCTGCGCTCTGGACACTCCGGCCCCCACGACGTTGCTGGCTTCCCCCACCCGGCCCTCTCCATGGAGAAGCCCTGCCACTCCCACGGTCAAGCAGCCGTAGCCGGCTTCCCTCCTGCCACGCACGTAGGGGCTCCCTGTCTGCGTGGAGTCGCTGGAACTCGTTTACGCGCTGGCCGGGATTGGCCCGGGTTCATAGAGGGCAGGACAGCACGAGGACAGGGAAAGGGGCCACCGCGATGTCGGATGAGGAGACGCAGCAGCTGATCGTTGCTGCGAAGGGTGAGGCGGAGGCCTGTGACCAGTTGGTGTTCTGGACTCAGCGGCTGCAGCACGCTCTGGATGCCCGCCGGCAGCTGCTGGACGTTCCGCCGGATGAGCTGAAGGCCGCCCTGGAGGCGCAGCGATGACCACGGCCACCTTCTCGCTGGCTGAGTTGCGCGCCGCCTACACCGCCCTCCACTCGGGCGCCTTCACCCCCGACCCGGCCCCCGAACACCGCGTTGCCCCCGAGCACCGCGTTGCTTCCTCGGCGGGGGAACTGCCCGCAGGGGCCGATGCGGTGATGGGTGTGGTCGGTGTTTCGGGTGGGGTGGGGACCACGACGGTGGCGTTGGCGATCGCCGAGGCTGTCGGCGCGAGCCGGCTGGTGGAGCTCGCCGTGTCGCACACCTCGGGGTTGGCTGCGGCGTCGTCGGCCGAACTCGGCCTCCAGCACGGCTGGAGCGTCGGGACCCGCGACGGGCTGCGGCTGGAGCGCCGCACCGACCCCGACGCTGCGATTCTCCCCGACGCAGGCGCAGGGTTCACGGTTCTTGACCTCGGGCCATGGCCCGACCACCTGCCGACGACGGCGGTGCTGGTGGTGGTCGCCGCCTGCTCGGTGCCGAGCGTGCGGCGTCTCAATGCCCGCCTGGACACTCTCGACGGCCTGCGGGTGGTGCCAGCGATCACCGGTGTCCCGGGTCGGGCACTGCCCCGCCAGGTCGGTTCGGTCGGCGGGCCGAGGCTGCGTGCCGCGGCAGCGGAGGGGCGGCTGCTGCTGGTGCCGGAATGTGCGTCTCTTCGGGTCGGTGGGGTTACTGCCGATCCCCTTCCTCGTCGGCTGCAGTCCGCGGTCGATGTCATCAAGTCGTGTGTGGAGGAACTCTCATGATCATTCAGTTCGTAGCCGAGGCCGTCGCGTCAGGTGTGGTGGTGCCGGCGGAGGGGCGGGGGATGGTGTGCCCGGTGGCGCCGGCGGGGGCGCAGGTCCTGGTCGATGAGTTCTTGGGCTGGTTCTCGTGGGCTCTGGTGTGGGTGGCGTTCCCGGCGGGGATCCTGGCCGCGGTGGCGGCGGTGATCATGGGCAAGGTGTTCTCGATGCCGCACGTGTCCAAGGGTGGTCTGATCGGGGTGTTCGTCATCCTCGGCGCCGCGCTGCTGTATCTGGTGATTCCGGGGATCCTGGCCGGGTTCCTCGGTGACGGCTGCGTCGCCCGCTAAAACCATGATGAGGCCTGATCGCGCGCACCTGACCCTGCTGGCCGCCGTCACGGCGGTGGCGTTGCTGCTGTTCAGCGGCCTGGGGTTCGCTGTCTACTTCGCCGTCGCCGATGACCCGACCCCCACCACGACGGGGCAGGTCGTCGATTCCCTGCCGGCCGGCGACGTCTCGGTGCGCGATGAGATCGCGGCCGCCCCGATGCTGCCGGTGGCGTCTGCGGATGCCACCGGCGGCACCCCTGCCCTCGGCACCCTGCCGACGATCGACATCCCGCTGGTTGCCCAGATCGGTGCGGAGGGGATCCCGACCGGCTACCCGAAGACGCCGGAGGGTGCGGTGGGGCAGTTGGGGGAGATCCTGGTTTCCGTCCTGGGCTCGATGGACCTGACGCATGCGCAGCGGGTGCAGCAGTCCTGGTTCGAGGACCCCACGGGCTCGGCGGGGTCGTGGCCGGTGTCGGGGTTGATTCAGTCGTTCTTGACAGCGGGGAGGATGCCGGGAGGTTTGGAGCCGGGGGCGTCACTGACGGTGATCCCCTCGGCGGGGCAGGTGAAGGGCTCTGACGGCGACGGCTGGCATGTGGTGTGTGTGTTGGTGGAGATCACCTACACGTTCCGCGACCAGGCCCGCCTGGCCTATGGGCACTGCGAACGCATGACCTGGCGAGAAGACCGTTGGCTGGTCGGGGCCGGGGCGCATCCGGTTCCTGGCCCGTCGACGTGGCCGGGCACCGAGCTCGCCGGCGCGGCTGGCTGGCTCACGTGGCGGGACGCCTGAGCCATGTGGGAGCAGATCGGGGAGTTGTTCGGTGATCTGGCCGCGGCGGGTGGGCAGATTGTGGTGGATGCGTGGGTGGCGATCTGCATGGCGGTGTGGGGTGCCGGGTTGTGGGTGATGCGCTCCGTGCTGCAGCTGGGGGACTGGTTCCTCACCCCCAACCTCAACCCTGACGGGTCCTCCTCGGCGCTGTGGTCGGTCTACGGCCTCACCCTCTGGCTCGGCCTCTCGTTGGCGCTGATGTTGCTGATCGTGCAGCTGGTCGGCACCGTGCTCCGCCGAGACGCCCTCTCACTGGCCGCTGCCATGTGGGGGGCGGTGAAGTTCCTGCTGGTGTGCACGCTCTGGTACACCTACGGCGCCGCTGTGGTCACGGCTGTGGAGGGCCTCAACACGGCGCTGCGGATCCAGTTGCTGGGCACAGCGGATCTGGCCGACTGGGAGCCTGCCGGTCTGGACTTCACCGAAGGGGTGATGACCGGCACGACCGCCACAGTGCTGATGTTGCTGGGGTTGGTGTTGTGGCTGGCCGGGTTGGCGCATCTGGTGGTGATGCTGGGTCGGGCGGTGTCGCTGATCGTGATCGCCGCCACCGCACCGATCGCCGCGGCCGGGCTGATGTACAAGCCGTTCGAATCATGGTTCTGGAAGGCGTTTCGCTGGTTCCATGCCGCCGCCATCGCGCCCTTGTTGATGACGCTGATGCTCGGGTTGGGGGTACAGCTGGCCACCGGCGTCTCGCTGGGGATGGAGGACTCCGGCCAGGAGGCCGTCGCCCTGGCGTTGCCATCGGTGGTGATGATCGCGGTGGCCGCCCTGTCGCCGGTGGCTCTGTTCCGGTTGTTGGCGTTCGTGGATCCGGGCACCACCAGCGGCGCCTCGTTCCGCGCCGGCCTCGCCGGCACCACCGGCGCCTCCTCGGCCGCCGACTACGCCCACACCGCCGTGACCCGCAGCAGCGGAGGCTCTGGGGGTGGGGGAGTTGCTGGTGCGGGCGAGTCAGCCACGGCGAGCCGTGCCGCGGCGGCGCAGAGCTCCAGCCTCAGCCCCGCCGCAGCGGGCGCCGGCGGCGGCGGAGCCGGTGGAGCCGCCGGGGGAGCCGCGGGCGGCTCCGCTGGTGCTGCTGGGGGAGCTGCAGCTGGCGCGGGTGCTGCTGCCGGCGGCGCTGCTGCTGGTGTGGGTGCGGTGGCGGGTCCGGTGGGTGTGGTGGCGGCCGGCGTGATCCTCGGCGCGAAGAAGCTCGTCGACGGTTTCCAGCAGGTCGGCGCCCGCGCCACCGGCCTGGTCAACGACACCACCTCCGGCATGGGGGCCGGCGACCCGTCCTACCCGTACGACCCGGCCGGCGACATCCGCCGCGCTCCTCATCCGGCGCAAGTCGCCACCACGACGACATCGACCCAGCCGCAGCGTGCGGCGCAGCCCCCTGTGGCTGTGAGAGAAGCGGAGGACCACAATGGCGGCACGTTCATTTGACGCGTTCACCACCCCGAAGGCCGGCGTGATCTGGGGCCTGACCGTCCCCCAACTGCTGTTCCTATCGGTGGCGACGTTCCCGGCGTGGATGGCGATCAGCTCCCAACGCTGGCTGGCCGGGATCATGTGGGTGCCCGTGTGGCTGCTGCTGCTGTTCCTCACCGTCGTCCCCCTCGGCGGCCGCCCCGCCGTCGGCTGGCTCGCCGCCGCTACGGCGTTCGCGGTCGCCGGCCTGAACGGGTGGTTGACCTTCCGGTCGAGGGCCGCCACCGGAACACTGCGGGACCTGGACGAGCTGGACATGCCCGGCGCCCTGACCGGAGTCGAGGTCCTCGACGGCCCACCCATCGGACTCACCCAAAGGCGGGTGGCGGTGATCAAACATGCTGCGGCCAGGACGTGGGCGATCACCGCCCGGATCGAGCATGACGGGATCGCGATGGCCACCGACGCCCTGTGCAACCGGTACGCCGACGGCCTGACCGAACTGCTGGACACCGCGGCCCGGGGGGAGTTGATCTCCGAGATCCACCTGATGGTCCGCACCACCCCGGACGACTGCACCGAGCGGGAACTGTGGCTACGCGCCAACATCACCCCCGATGCGCCGGTCACGTCGGTGGCCACGCAGATCGAGCACCTGCGCTGGTCCCAGGCCGGGGTCCGAACCGAAGCATTCATCACCCTCGTCATCCCCGACAACCGCCTCAGCCGCGAGGCCAGACACATGGGCGGCGCCACCGATGGCCGGATGAACACCCTCCTCTCCCTGGCGGCCGAGATCGGGGCAGTGGTCACCGGCCCTATGGGCGCACGCGACATCGAATGGCTCACCTCCCCAGAGTTGGCGCAGACGGTGCGCCTCGGGTTCGCCCCCGGCGACCGCGCCGGCCTCGTCGCCGCCGCCCACGACGCAGCCAACGATCCTGAGGTGTGCGCGGGGGTGCCGTGGGCGCTGGCCGGCCCCTCCCAGGCGTATGCCGCGCTCCGGCATTACGCGCATGATGCGTGGGCGACGGTCACCTCGACGGTGAAGCTGCCCGAGCGTGGTGCGACCATGGGCGGCTGGGGACACGTCCTGGCCCCGTCGGAGGCGGTGGAGCGGCGCAGTGTGGCGGTCGTGTTCCCGATCGAGAAGCAGTCGGCCGCGGATCGGAAGGCGGCGCAGCAGGAGTTCGGCCAAAGCCTCGGGCAAGGGTTGAAGGACCGGCTCGGGGTCCGCACCGGCGCCAAGGACCACCGCCGGCAGGCGAAACTGGACCGGGTCGAGGTGCAGCTCGCGATGGGCGCCACCATGAGCCACCCCTACGCCCTCTGCTCGGTCACCATTCCCGCGACGGCCCCGGTGGCTGAGTTCGGCCGCCGGCTGGATGCGGCGATCCGCCGCGGCGGCATGGCCCCGCAGCGACTCGACATGTCCCAGGACCTGGCCTTCGTCACCGCCACCCTCCCACTCGGGGTCAGCCTCACCACCAGGCACCAGTGATGGCCCGCAGCATCAACCGCCTCCTCGCGGACTTCGGCCACGACCTCCCGGCCAAGCCCCAGCTTGAGCGTGAGCGGTCGGTGCGGGAGTTCACCTCCGCCCCGCCGTGGCGCGGCAAAGCAGCCAGGGGGGCGGGGTGGGTGGCGTCACGGCCTGCGGTGAAGCGGTACCAGATGACCTCCGACCAGGCCGGCGTGTTCTGGCCCTTCCTCACGAGCAGCCCTTTGCCGCCGACCGGGGCCCCGATGGGCACCGACATGAGCAACGGCGCCACCTTCTATGTCGACCCTCACGGCTGGGTCCTCAACGACTCCATCCCGGTCACGAACCCGAACATCTTCGTGTTCGGGAAACCCGGGCGGGGGAAGTCGGCGTGGGTGAAGGCGTTCCTCAACCGAATGTTCGCCTTCGGGTACCAGGCGTTGATCCTGGGAGATCCGAAGGACGAGTACGAGCTGATGTGCCGCCACTTCGGCGTCGAACCCTTCGCCATCGGCCCCGGCATGCCCACCCGCCTCAACCCCCTCGACCCCGGACCGCTGGCCACAGGCTGGGGCCAGTTGGACCGGGTGGAGCAGGAGCGGCGTTCGGCGGTCATCTTCGGCCGCTGGCTCGTCCTCCTCCGGTCGCTGATCGGCTCCCAGAGTGTGGGCGACAGGAAAGTCGCGGTGGGACCGACGGAGGAACAGGTCCTCAAAGCCGTCCTCGTCGAGCTCACCCACACCGATGCGGACAGCCGAGCGTTGCGGCCGATCGTGATCCCGCAGGTCTGGCAACAGTTGCACTCACCCAGCGACCACCTGATCGCCGAGCTCCGCTACCCGGACCGCCACACCTTCCTCGACGACACCCGCCTCCTGCGCGACGCGGTCGCGCAACTCATCTCCGGTGTCTTCGCCGGGATCTTCGACGCCCCCACCACCGTCACCATCGACTGGAACGCGCCGATCCAATCCCTATCGCTGTCCCGCCTGATGCCGTTGGGTGACGATGCCGTCGGGATGGCGCTGATGTGTCTCAACTCCTGGGGCACCGCCATGCGCCAAGTCAGTGGCCGGCGGCGGATCAACGTCCGCGACGAAGTCTGGCGACAACTCCGCCTCGGCACCGGCGCCGTCTCCTCCTTCGACGCCGATCTTCGCCTGTCACGCTCGCACGGCGATATTGAGATCGCCAACGCCCACAAACCCTCCGACTATCTCGGTGCGGGGCATGCCGGGTCGCAGGCGCAGCAAATCGCCAAAGACCTCCTCCACCTCGGCGACATCAAGGTCCTCTTCGGCCAGGACGCCGAGGTTGCCGACGACCTGGAGCAGCTCCTCGACCTCGGACCGGTCGCCCGCGACATCGTCACCGGCTGGGCCATGGGCGGCAAAGGCCGAGCCCTCATCGGCGTGGGTCCCCGCCTCCACAAGGTCGCGCTGACCCTCCACGCGGATCTCGAACTGCCCTTGACCGACACCAACCAGAAACTCCTGACCTGATGTGGAAGGCACTGGCCGCGATCGCAGCGGCGCTCACGCTGCCGTTGGCTCCGGTGATCGTGTTCGCCGGGGCGCTGGCCGGACCGCAGAACCAGACCCAGTCCGTCAGCGCCACGTGCGCCGGCTGGGCCGGCGACACCCCGGTCGGCGTCGAGTTGGATGCGGGGCAGATGAACCGCGCCGCCCTCATCTACGCGGCGGCCCTCGACACCGGTGTCGGCCCGGCGGGGGCGGTGGTCGGGATCGCCACCGCGATGCAGGAATCCGTACTCGGCGCCCACCCCGCCGCCGCGATCCCCAACTCGGATGGGGATGTCGGGCTGTTTCAGCAACGCTCCCTGGTCGGCTGGTACGCCGACGGCACCACCCAAGCCGAGAACCTCCGCATCTTGGCCGACGACGCGTACCAGGCCCGCACCTTCTACCTCGGCCACACCACCCGCAGCGGCTGGCACATCCCCGGCCTCACCAACATCGACGGCTGGCAGCACATGTCGGTTGCCCAGGCGGCTCAGAAGGTGCAGGTGTCGGCCTACCCCGACGCCTACGCCAAACACGAAGGCCTCGCCCGCACCCTCGTCGCCCTCTTCGCCGGCCACCCCGCAGGCCTCGCCAACTGCGGAACCCTCGACGCGGACCTGGACTGTGCCCCGACGGGGATGGCGTCCGAGCGGGGTCAAACCCCCGACGCGCTACGGGTCATGCGGTGCATCCATTCCAAGTGGCCGCAGATCCGATCGCTGCTCGGCGTCCGCCCCGGCGACCCGAAAGATCACGGGACCGGTCGCGCCGTCGACGTGATGATCCCCAACTACTTCTCCCCAGCCGGCATCACGCTGGGCACGGAGATCGCCGAATGGGCCCGCACCAACGCCACCGCCCTCGGCGTTACCTATGTGATCTGGCGCGAACACCTCTGGTCCGTCGCCCGCGCCGACGAGGGCTGGCGGCGCTGCGGTGACGCCGCGTCGTGTTACACCGGACCCGACCCCTCCGCCGCGCACCTTGACCACGTCCACATCTCCGTCCACGGCACCCAAGGCACCGGCACCAGCGCGGTCGGATCCGGTTCGGTGGTGCTGCCGGTCGACCAGTACCGCCTCACCTCCCGCTTCGGCGACACCGGACCCCGGTGGAAGAAGGCCCACACCGGCCTCGACTTCGCTGCCCCCACCGGCACCCCGATCAAGGCTGTCACTGACGGCATCATCACGCGCACCGAGTCTGCCGGCGCCTACGGCAACCTCACCACCCTCAAAGCCTCGGACGGGACCGTCGTCTACTACGCCCACCAATCCACCACCATGGTCCGGGTCGGCCAGACGGTGACCGCCGGGACCGTGATCGGAAGGGTCGGCGCCACCGGGAACGTGACCGGACCCCACCTCCACCTGGAGGTCCGCGTCGGCGGTATCCCGACCGATCCTGACCGCTGGTTCCGCACCCGAGGACGCACCCCATGACCCCACACCCCGTCACCCACCTCCTCACCGCAGTGCTCGCCGCGCTGCTGCTCGCTGGCTGCAGCGACACGCCGACACAGGCACCCACACCACACACGACCACGCCCGCTTCCCACCCGGTCACCTCGCCGGCGTCGGTGGTGGAGACGGGCGCGGCCGAGGGCTGGGTCGGCGACGACGAACTCGACACCACCCCGGCGACGGTGGATGTGCATCCCGACGACCCGCCCGAGGATGCCCAGATCGCGGCCGCGGTCACCGCGGCCACCGAGTTCGTCGTCGGCTGGCTGACCGCCGACCAGCAGCTGAGGCGTGAGCGCCTCGAGGGTGTGGCGGCGGAGGCGCTGATCGCCGCCTTCGACGACCCCCGCTTCACCCCCGCCGCCGCCACCCAGCAAGGCCCCACCCATGTGATCGAAGCCGATCCCATACAGATCACCACCCGCCACCGCCTCGACACCGGCACCGCCGTCGACGTCACCCTGATCCTCGACCCCGACAGCACACACGGCTGGATCGCCATCACCATCACCACCTGACAAGCCCACCCGAGCACCTAGCTGCGCAGGGCGGGCGGTACGCTCGAAACGGCAGCCGATGGTAGGTATTCCCGCCTGCTCCCGCCGGGTAGCGTGCTGCACACACCCAAAGCGGTGTCGACATCCCTCGACACCATCCAGCCGGAAGCCTCCAGCGACCCCCCATCGCCGGAGGCTTCCGTGCCACCCCAGCCTCACGAACAAGCCTTCGTTGGTTGTGCCGACCGCTCACGCTATGGATCGGTCTCGTCCGGGTTCTTCAGGGGCATGACAGATTCGCAGCACGACGACGGCTACGCCTGGACCTGGGAACCCGCCGTCGGCGCCCTCACCACCATCGCCCTCCTCGGGATGGTCGCGGTCCAGGCCGGCCGCAGCCTCACCCTCGCCGCCGCCGGCGCCGGCTGGCACTGGCCACCGTCGGCCGCCCTGGTCACCAGCAGCTGGGGCATCCTCACCGGCAACCTCCACGCCGGCCTCACCACGCAAGGCGCCGCCGCCGTCTGGGTTGCGTGGGCGATCGCCGCAGCGCTGTTCATCGCCGGCCTGACCGCCGCCATAGTCATTGCGATTCGGGTCACGGCAGGCCGCCGATTCAAGGGCATGGCGACCACCGGACAGGCGGAACAGCTCCTTGGGCTGGGCCGGCTCCGCGCCAACCGTGCCGTGATCCGCCCCGACCTGTACCGCAAGGGCCACCGGCGATGAGGGGCCGGTTTGAGCCGACAGCGGTGGGGTGGCGGATCGGGACCAGCAAGGTGCCTGTCGGGGTGGCGTTGTGGCAGCCGTGGGACCGCACCGCCGGCGTCATCGGACCCCAGGGCTCTGGCAAGACCCTCGACATCCTCACCCCCGCCCTCCTCCAGGCCCCCGGCGCCGCCCTGGTGACCCTCACCAAACCCGACGACCTGCTCCTCACCCTCGCCGCCCGCCAAGCCCGAGGTCCGGTGGCGGTCCTGGACCCGTTCGGTGCCGCTCCGGGGTTGCCGGAGCTGATCTGGGACCCGATCGACGGCTGCGTCGACGCCACCGTCGCGGAGAAGCGCGCCAAAGCGTTCTGCGCCGGCACCCTCGGCAGTGGGGGAGACGGCGCCGACTCCGCCGCCCGCTTCTACGCTGCCGAAGCCGCGAAAGTCATCCAGTGCTACCTCCACGCCGCCGCACTGGCCGGCTACACGCTCAACGACATCCTCGAATGGTCCGCGAACCCCCGCACCGCCACCCTCCCCTCAGAGATTCTCCGGTCGCATCCGATGGCGGAGCCGAACTGGTCCGGCCTCCTCGCCGGCGCGGTCAGCAACACCGATGAGCGCACCGCCGGCAACACCAAATCCACCGTCGACCAAGCCCTGGCCCTCTTCGCCACCCGAGACCGACGCGAACGCTGCGTCCCCAGCAACGGCCGACCCGCCGTCGACATCGCCGACCTCATCCGCAGAAACGGCACCATCTACCTGCTCGGCCGCGAAGACCCCTACGTGTCAGCCTCCCCCCTGATGACGGCGGTGGCGGAGCATGTCCTCGACACCGCCCTGCAGCTCGCTAACGAGAGTGGGTTCGGCAGGTTGTGTCCGCCGATGCTGGCCTGCCTCGACGAGCTTCCGTCGACGGCGCCGCTGCCGACTCTTGCGACGAGGATGGCCAATGAGCGGGCGTTGGGGATTTCGTTCATCTGGGCCTCCCAGACGTGGGCGCAGCTGACGCGCATCTTCGGGGAACAGCAGGCCCGCGCGATCAAGGACCTGACCAACTCTCTGATCATCTTCGGCGGCTCCAAAGACGCTGCGTTCAATCGCGAGATCAGCGACCTCCTCGGCACGAGGCGCATCACTCGGCGCAACCAGCAGCACGGGCAGCATGGTTCGATTTCTACCCACGGCGAAGACATCCCCGTGATCAGACCTGAGCAGCTCCGCGAACTCCCTACCCGCACCGCGCTGGTGGTGGCGGAGAACGGGAAACCCGTCATAGCCGCCCTCCACCGCGCCATCGATGGCAAACCCGGCAAGGCGCTGCTCGCGCAGCAGCGCGCAATACGAGGCCTCCTCACGACATCCGAGGGTGGGGCTCTTCACACGATGACGGTGGGGGAGAAGACCGCACTCGCACACTCCTACTCACGCCAACTCGGCCTCACCGACTAGACAAGGGACCCGCCCCGATGACTCCCCTGCTCAAACCGTTCCCCGAACCCTCAGAGCGGATGCTCGCTGCCCTGGTCGACCTCGCGATCCTCGCCCGCGGGGGAGAAGCCGCCGAGGCCATCATCGCCACCGGCGAGATCCTGCCCCGAATCTGGGACATCACCACCATCGCAGACCCCGACCTGGGCTGGGACACCTGGCAGTGGCTCGACGCCTTCGTCATCTGGCTCAACACTCAACACGCCTGGTACTCCGCCGACCACACCCCACCCTGCTGGCCCGAACACCCAGGCCTGGTCCGCGAACTTTTCACCCTCGCCGCGATGCGCTACCAAGCCGGCGAAGCCACGAGCCCCATGCCGCTCGAGGAATGGCACCGCTATGCCCTCCCCGGCTACCTCGACCGCACCCGAGACCAACGCCGCGCCTGCGACGAGAAACACCAACCATGGCCCGGACGAGCAGCCCACACCCGCCACACGGATGCAGCACGGCGACGTCGTGCCTTCCGCGACGATGTTGATAGCGCCCCTGGCGTGGAGCAGACGGTCATCCTGCAGGCTCTGTAGGTGCGAGACCACGATGCGGGACTGTCGCCGGTCCCTCGACGGTGGAGATCCTGTCCCCGTTCACCCAGCCCACTAGGAGTTCACCGTCCTCGACCCGCACTACCTGCCCTTCCCACCGGCCAGCCGTCTTGCGTCGATCGACCACCAGAGCGGGAAAGGTGCTGTCGAGCCAGACATGACGCACCCTCAGGCCGTCGAGCTTCCTCGGTGCCCGCCCCAGGCGATCGCTGAGAGACCCGAAATCGGAGCGCTTCATGGTCATGGGAAAGACCGTACCTAGCACTACTGACACAGTCGAGCAACCCATTGGGCTGGCTGTGCTGACTGCAGTCCGGAAGGCGCCCGTGGCCTGAAACGCAGGACCGGCCACGGGCGGATGCACACACCTACTGTCGGAGCAGTCACGTATGGTCGCCGCATGGGGATGAAGAGAACAGTGATATTAGGACCCGACTCGGCCCACCTGACATTCCAAGCGCTAGAGGCTGCGGATGTGTACGGGCTCAGTGCCGATCGCGTGGACGACAGGGGCAGCGGGCACGTGTTGTTCGATGTGAGGGGCACAGATGCGAGCCTTCAGAAGTTCACGGAGTTCGTGGTGGGTCTCGGTGCCACAGTTACAGAGCCGCGACTATGAGCCAGCGTGGCTACAGCTTTGACGCGCAACGTGCGCATCGGGCGGACGATGCGGTGAACGCCGCCCATGATCTGGGTCTTCAGGCTGTCAATCCCGATGACCCGCCCTACGGTGGCGGCGCGGAGATACTGGTGCGTGGAGATGACGCACTGGCTCTCGATCGCTTCGAGGAGTGGGTGCTTGCCATCGGAGCCAAGCGTGACTACTGAGTCCCGTCGGACTGGTATGCAGCTAGACCTGGCGGCGTTGTCGGGGAGGCGAGCGTCATGATGTATCGCGCAACTGTGCTGCGTGTGATGATCGCTTCCCCATCCGATGTCCCCGACGCGAGAGACGCAGTAGAGGGAGCAGTTGCTGCCTGGAACCAAGCCAACGCACGGTTCAAAAGTGTGATCCTTGAGCCCTGGCGCTGGGAGTCGTCAGCAGTGCCCATCATCGGTTCGCACCCGCAGGAGCTCATCAACGGACAAGGAGTCGACGAATCCGACATCGTGTTCGCACTGTTCGGTGGTCGGCTTGGTTCGCCGACCCCCGACGCTGTCTCCGGCACCGTCGAAGAGATCGATCGAGCTCTGCAACTAGGCAAGCAAGTACACCTGTACTTCTCGACAGCACCTCTGCCACACACCGTCGATACGGCTCAGCTTGAGTCTCTACGCACCTTCAAGCGCCAAATGCAGAGCCGAGGGCTCCTAGGCGAGTTCAGCAAGGTCGAACAACTTCAGGGTGAAGTGTGGAAAGCCATCGAACACGACATCGTGACTCTGAACATCGACCAATCGGCGGCGCCGATCCGAGCTAAACCGAACGGCGTGGACTTCCTCGTCCAGCCTGAGCGAGAGCGCGAGGTGTCCGGGACCAACCCCAGGGGGGGGCCGCGCTACTCCACGAAACACTGGCTCAGTATCACCAACACCGGCGACAGGGATGCTGAGAACGTGACGTTCGAGGCGGTGCTCGAAGGCAGGATCATGCGCTTGATCACCTCGGACTCACCCACGACCATCCACCAAGGACAAGCTCGACGAATCCAGGTCCTCTACGCGGCCGGCGGCTCGGATGGGGCGCTCCTCCGTATCCGCTGGAGCGAGGACGGCGAACAGAAACAGCGCGATTACCAAGTCGGATAGTGGCGCTCCGGCCTATCTAGTGGCAGGGTACGCGTCTATTGGCATTCCGTGTGTTGGTGACGCCACGTGCTGTCCAGACAAGCGCGGGCTCAAGGTTGCCTCTCTCGCTTCTGCAGGCCTGTGGGGTTGTGCTCCTTCTTGATCACGTCGTACACCGGTGGGAACGGGGGGACCCGTTCGGGTGCTGGCCTCTGTGAGGTCGGCTGTGACGGTTCCTCAGCCATCCCTCCTCCGATCCAGAGTGCTCAGATTCCGCAGCTCGGGCGACCGCTCCTCGGTCGGTGGCGGCGGGGACTTTGGGGACATGATTGCTCCTCGTCGTTAGTGGGTGAACTGGATCACGCTGGTCATGGCGATTATCGCGATGAAGGTCGCGGCGAACCACCCGTAGGCATGAGTCAGTGCGCTTGTGCGGCGTGCGGCGTCTGCCGCGGCTTGGGAGAGCGGGGCGGGTTCAGTCAGCTGCATTGGGTTGAGAAGGTCGGCAGCGAACTGGGTGACAGGCACAGAGAGGGTTTGGGGGGCGGTTTCGTGTCTGTTGGCGAGTTCGCGCAATGCGCTGACAGCGGGGAGGCCATTCGTGCGTGTTCTAGGGATGAGTACGCGCAGGCAGTACACGATTGTGCCGATGCCGGCCACTCCGACGACTGCCGGGAGAATCAGCAGCACCCATGGTGGCGCCTCGGGGAGGAGGGACGGGGTCACGGCCAAGACCGTACCGGTCACTGTAAGTAGCCCGATGGCCATGGTCTGGCAATTCTGCACACGGTGCTCATGCTGTTCGAAGAGCCATTGAGCTTGGGCGAGCACCTCCGCTGAGTTGGCACGCTCAGCTTCACGGTCGTAGGTCAGGGCATCGACGCTCACCGGTTGAGGTGACGCCGGTGGAGGCTTTCGAAGCCAAGAGAATCGCAAAGGGGTTACACCGCCCTCAGCCTCGGCGTGGGCAGCAGTTCGTTGTGCGTGGCGTCACGATATCCGAGCATCTCGGCGATCTCGTCTGCGCCGAGACCTTGGCGGAGTAACTGGGTTGCGATGGCAGCCGTGAGGGCGGGCTGCTCACGCGGGATGAACTCGCCGTACGGTTCCCTGACTCGCATTCCTCGGGCGCTGAGTTGTTTGTAGAGGCTTGTCCGCTTGGCGGCGGGCAGAGTGCCGAGTTGGTAGGCCCGTTCGATGAGAGCTTGCATTGAGACCCACCAGACACGCTTCAGTGAAGCAGCCTTAGCCAGGGTCAGGTCATGCAACTCGGATCGAATCACCGCCTCGGGCATGAGGAACTCTGCTGCGAAGGCGTTGGCTTGCTCCTCGAGATTCTCGACCACCTCTTCGCGGTGCATGACGAGGTGTCCCAGCTCGTGGGCCAAAGTGAGCCGTAGGCGGTCCGGGGGTGCTGTGGTGTTCATCAGTACCACTGGGATGCCGGCTACCCATTGTGAGAGACCGTCGATGCGGTCTGTGTCAAAATCCTGTGCCACCATGACGCAGCCAGCGGCTTCCATCCACTGTGTCAACGCGCGGACTGGGCCAACCGGCAACCTCCATTGCATCCTGACGAGGCGAGCCGCCTCGGCGGGATCCACCATTACTGGATCGACGGAGGGCAGCGTCAACGATGCCGAGATGTCGACGATCTCGCTCATCTGTTGGATATGGAGTCGCAGCATGTTGAGCTTCGCCTCCAGCTGTCTCCAGATGGTTGGCTTGGCAGTCTTTCTCCGACGCATATGAGCGTCCACCGCCATGGCGCCGTTTGGCGACTGTGCCCGTTGGAGGAACCGACGCGTGACTCCAAGTGCGTCTGCGAGTCTCTCAAGGGTTTCGTCGTCAGGCACGCGCAGATCCTGCTCGTAACGGCTCAGTGCCGCCTGCGTGACCTCCACAGTGCCTGACAACTCTGCCTGCGTAAGCCCAGCTGCTCGACGTGCCGTCAGCAGCACGTCCCCAAGGCTACCCATCGGAGGTCCGCTCGATTCCGGGCAGCCTGATGGCGATCCCCGGGGCGGGTGCGATCGGGAACGGAGCGAACTGGCCCAACACCCCACCAGTGGACTCGGTTCGGAGTTCGACGGCCCAGACGCACCGTCGGCCATCGCGCAAGGTCACTACCGCCTCTGCCATCTCCATGAGGTCCTGGTCCCATCGGTAGCCAGCCACCAGCCGGATCTCACCCAGGCTCGGGAATGAGGGTTGAAGTCCCTGGCACATGAACTGAAGAGCGCTAGGAGTCGGGTAGGAGGACAGCAGATCACCTGGGAGGTGTGCCTTCATGCGGAAGCGGAACCTCTGGTCGACCATGAACTCACGAGCTGGCTCGGTCATCTTCAGTCTCACGCTGGGCATGTCGCCGAGTTCGCGCTTCACGTGGTCGAACAGGCGGTCGTGAAGCCATGACTTGGTGCCGCGACTGGTGGCCTGGGCGGACCATTCAGGGAAAGCCTCCCTGTACAGCGCCAAGTCCTTTCGCGTGGCGGCCACGACGCGGCCGAGGCCGGTGACCACACGTGGCCCCAAAGCATCCATCACCTGAAGTGGGTCTTCCGCATCAATCATGCCAGTAAATATACCACCCCTACCGGACAACTGCAGGAGGGCGCGTGCGAGAGTACGCGCCGACGGACGGGCGAGGGGCACGTTGAAAGCAGCAGCAACTTGCTCGGCATGCTCGACACGCGGGATGACAGGACGTCGGGGAGATCGGGCCCAAACCTCATCGCCTAAACGAGGGAACCCCGCTACATCACTACACGGGACTTGACCGCATCGTCCGCCGGTAGCGCCAGATGAGCCCGTGCGGCCAGCCTGAACCGCCGCTCCCTGGGCTAGGCAGAGGTTCAATCGGCTCAGCCAGGAACGAGACGAAATAGCCCTCCGCCTGCCGGTCACGTCTGGTGGAGACGAGGCGTTGCCGTGGCGACACCAAGGCCGTTGCCTCCCGCCTCCCGCTCTCCAGCGATCAGAGCTTGACTCGCCGGAGACCTGGGCCGGGTCTGCGTCTATAGCAATCCCAGGTATTCACGTGGGATAGGGCCCGCTTGCGGTCGGCGTTGTGGTTTCCACTGCGGGCCGATGATCTCAACCTCGTGGGCCCGCCAGCCGAGCGCGCGCGCGATCATGTGCGCTTCGCGCGGGGTATCTGCTCCCACGCATACAGCGTGCTCTCTCCATTCGGCACCCATCTCGGTGTCGCAGCGACTAGCTGTCGGGCAGATCACTACCCACGACATGCCCGGCATGTCGAGGGAGCCGATGCCCGCCAAGGCTCCAAGAGCCGACGATGCGGTGCCGCTCGCCAGCTCAAGTGGCACTGGGTATCCGCCGTCCCATCGTTCTGGATACTGGCCAGCGAGCCAGATCGCTTCGTCGGGCTTCAGCGTGGCCTGAAGGCCCGCGACGACCCGTTGGAGTAGGCGGTATCGCCGCTCCTTCATCGCTGCGATGTTCGCCGAGCGTTCACGCGCCGTGCGTGCAGCGTCCTGTGCAGCCTCCTCCTGGGCTCTCTGCTGCTCTTCCCGTCGCCGATCTAGGCCCTCCTGATACCAGCGGTGCCGTTTGAGGTCTGAGGTTCGAACCAGGACCGTTGCATCTCGGGTGGTGCGTGAGACGGTCACCTCGGCGGAGTTGGGGGCGCGTCTGACGGCAACCATTTCCACGAACTCGCCGGGGGACTCGGTTTTCGTCATGGTGCCATCGAGGATGCCCGAGATGACCTCGATCAGAGGCAGAGACTCCTGAGCTATCCATCGCTGACCGTCGAAGCGTGCCAAGCCGCGGTCGGCCACCGGATCCTCGGAGCCGCTCTCGGAGATGTGGACACTCGGGAGCTGACACATCCAGCCCGGGTGCCGAGAACTCAGCCAGACTGTCGCGATTCCGGCAGATGCGTACCGTTCGGTTCGGTGCCGGCCCTCGGGCATGCTCATGGCCGACAACTGGATCTCAAATGCGAACCTACGGCCAGAGGGGGTGAGGACGAGAACGTCGGCTCGCCAAGCATCCTCAGCGTCAGAAGCTGACGCAACCTCCAGCTCTGCTCGGTAGCCAAGGTCGCGAGCCAAACGGGCCACGAAAGACTTCAGGTGGTGATGCTCCGGGCTCTCCCCCTCGACCGGGCAAGTCGGTTGGCGCTTGTCGTGTGCGAAGTGGCGCAAACCGCGTTTCGAGACCCTGGCGTGCATGGACGCGCCACATGCCCTGCACGCCAACTCTGGACGAGGCCTCTGGCGATGGATGGCGAGCCATTCCTCGGTGCTGCAGACGGTGGAATCGAGCTCGACGCCAGCCAGTAGGGCTGTGAGAGGCATGGCAGCCCCCTTTCATAGTTCCCACCACGTCAGCCTCGCAGACGCCAACGACAAAGATCCGGAGGGCGCCTGTGCCGCTCCCTCCAGTGGAGCTGGGCGGGACGGCTGATGGCCAGCCCGGAGCCAAGCAAGCTCCTAGTTGCCAGAGCGAAGGGATTTCGGAGACGGCTGGAGAGGTTGTCCAACAGCCTGTTGGACAAACTGTCGTCGTCGTAGAGGGATCGCCAGGCCCTCTCCCGGCGCCACTTATTACATCGGATTATCCAGAGAATCCGATGTAATAACCGAGTAGAGTCCAGGCATGGCCACCCGACGCCGACAGCCACTCGTCACCCGCGACGACGTGCCGCTGCCCCCGTACGAGTGGAGCCACGACCGCTCCGGGTCGAAGTCCGCGTGGGGTGTGAACCTGCCGATCTCGGAGCGCCACGATCTGCAGCTGATGGCCCAGCGCGGCACCGCCGGCCGCTGGACCTGGACGCTCACCATCTACCGCACCGGCAGCACCGACCAGGTGACCCGCATCGCCCGCGGCGTCCAGCCCACCCTGACAGCCGCCAAACCGGCTGCCGAGGCCGCCGCCCGCATCTGGCTCGCCGACCAACTTGAGCTACCCGACGAGTCGCATGTCTGATAGCCAGCCAGGGGCCCTGCACAGTGCGGCTGGTGGTCTGGTCGCGGTTGATCAGCAGGCGGGGATGTTGCTGCCGGAAGACCTGTCGTTGGATGCGGCCGAAGCCGCGTTCGCCTCGGCCTCCCGGGCCTCGTCGACGTTGCGTGGATACCGCTCCGACTGGACCGAGTTCGTCACCTGGTGCCGCGACAACCACCACATCGCGTTGCCCGCCACCGACATCGCGATCTCCCGCTACATCTCGGCGCTGGCCACCGCCGGCGCGAAGGTCGGCACGATCAGCCGCCGTCTGTCGACGATCCGGTTCGCCCACAAGGTCCGTAACCATCCCGACCCCACCCAGACCGCACGCGTGATCGCCGTCTGGGAAGGGATCCGCCGCCAGCTCGGCGCTCCCCCGGACCAGGCCCGCCCCCTCATGCCCCCACTCCTCCTCGACGTCGTTGATGCTTGCCCGGCGATGACGAAATGGAAGACCCGCGACGATGAGCCCTCGCTCAGCGGCATCCGGGACCGGGTACTCCTGCTGGTCGGGTTCGTGTCCGCGCTGCGCGCCTCCGAACTCGCCGCCCTCGAGGTCGATCAGATCAAACCCCACGAACGTGGCCTGGTGATCGAGCTCACCCACTCCAAAACGAATCAGACCGGCGACCTTGAGCTGGTGGTCCTCCCCTGGGGTGCCCGCCAGGACTACTGCCCCGTCACCGCACTACGCAACTGGCTCACCGTCGCTGGCATCACCGAAGGCCTGGTCTTCCGATCCGTCTCCAAAGGCAACCGCGTCAGCGCCCGTGGCCTCACCCCCGACGGCCTGTCCCGGCTGATCACCCAGGCAGTCACCCGGGCCGGTCTCGACGCCACCGGCTTCTCGGCGCATTCCCTTCGGGCGGGGTTCGTCACCTACGCCGCGAAACGTGGCGCCACCTCCCTGCAGATCGCCCGCCAGACCCGGCACAAGGACCTGGCCTCCATCGGGATCTACACCCGCATCGAAGACGCCTGGGAAGAGAACGCAGCCACCCAACTCCCTCTCTGAAGAGGTCGGCGGGCTTGGCCTCGAATCGTCGCCGGGTCCGGCCGGAGGCCTCCCTGGACACTCCCCTGCTTCACTCTCATGCCGATGAGCGCGCACCCTGATGGCACGGGTCTGGCTTGCAGAACTCAGTGAAGATCACGCGTGATGAGTGCAGGCAGAACATTGCTGTGCGCGTCGCAGGAGCCAGATGTCATGGGCTGAAAGGGTGCGTAGTGCCAGTCGTTGACGTCAGGCGACGGGGCGCGCCGGGATGACTGCAGGCGACCCCGCCTGTCGGCTCCCTTGGCGATATCGTGGCAAGCACCAACGAGGAAAGGCGGCATGACACCATGGCGATTGATCTGAGCCAAGTCGTTTATGCATTAGGTCGGAGCGGGACTGGGGGGGTTGTCACTCTCCTGGGGACCGCCTTTGCAGTGGGTCCGCGTAAGGTAGCGACTGCCTACCATGTCGCAGGTGCTGATGACAGCAACATGGTGCTCATTGCTCCGAAGGTTTCGAGCATCGCAGAATATCAGGACACTTCGGATTCGTCATTGAGCATTATGCCTCTAACCCTTTCCGCGGCAGACCCTGTCCGGGACCTCTCTGTTTATGAACTGCCAAACAACGTCGAGATTAAATATTCTTATGGTATTGGAAGTTCGGACCTGGTTCCGCCTGGCGCTCCGGTGACGACCTGGGGATTTCCGCACGCGAATTTTGGCAGGATGGTGCTGACCCAGCAGAGTGCCCACGTCGGCGCTCGGATCTTGATCGAGAGCGCCGGTCAGAAAAGCAAGCACATTGTCCTGAACACCCAGGCTCGTGAAGGGCAGTCGGGCGGCCCTGTGCTGAATGCCTCCGAGAACACGGTAGTGGCCGTCCTGATTGGGAGCTACGCCCCAGGGGGTGGGGGTGGGATAAGCCTCGGCGGCGTAGATCCAGCTACTCTGCACCAGACAACCCACGCAGTGTCGGCTGAATACTTGAAGGGGATGCTCCAGTGAACGATATCGATCCTTCCGAACTCCTTGCTGGGAGCATGGATGAGTGGGTGCACTCATTGCCTTCCTATCAACGAGACCATGTGCTCAACATGCTCGCGACCAGCGATCCGGTTGAGGCGGCCACCACTTGGTTAGATAATTCCGGCCCAAAGGACACGGCTCCGTACGGAGGACTCCGCGCGGGGGCAGCGAAGTTCTATTCAAACCTTCTGGTGGAACTCCAGAAACTTCTTTGCGGGGGTGGAGGGTATGAGGAAGAGAGGAAACAGTTAGCCCACTCTATCGGCGCAGGTAAGATGGTTATCGTTGCCTCAATCTCCACCGCGATAGCTCCCCATGTGGGAGCGGCGGCGGTTGTCCTTGGTCCCGCAATCGCTATCACACTTGGCGTACTAGGAAACGCAGGGCACGCGTCAGTGTGTGAGGCCCTAGATGAGCTGATCAAAGAGCGAACAGCGGCGAGTGAATCTCAGGCGCCATGAGCCTGGTCCCAAGACAAGGACGAGGCGACCGCCCGGATCGCGCACTAGGAGGGGCGAGCGCAATCGCGGGCTCAAGCACAGTGCACCCCCGACCCACCTCAGCGGCTGCTTGCGCCGAGTAGCGCAGCGGTAGACACACATGGATCCAGCGGGCCCGCAAGGCACGGATCACCTTCCTGCTGTTGATCCGGACAAGCTCCTCGCCCTTGTCAAGTGTCGGGTTTGATGGAGGCATCCAAGTCACGAAGGAGGGCATCGGATGCCAGCACTACGGAAGTATCCCGACGAGTTGCGTGAGCGGGCGATCCGGCTCACATTGGAGGCTCGGAAGGACCCGGCGACACGGCCGGGGGCGATCCGCCGGATCGGGGAGCAGCTAGGGATCAACTCGGAGACGCTACGCGGCTGGGTGTCCCAGGCAGAGGTCGACGAGGGTATCCGGCCGGGCACCAC
>NZ_JACJGA010000014.1:0-24954 GCF_014164725.1 Tessaracoccus sp. MC1627
CCGGTGCGGTCTAGGTGGCCGCAGGCCTCGCAGATCCGGAACCGGGGACCGGCGAACCTGTTGCCCGCGATGGTGATCTCGCCGGCGGTGTGGCGGCGGGGGCCGAGGTTGTACCAGCGCACCTCCATGCCCTTGAGGTACGCCACCCCCAGCCCGCCGGTGGTGTACCAGCGATCCTGCACGGTCTCCGGGTCGACGTCGGCGGCGGTGACAATGGAGAACCCGGCGCGGACGCGCTCGTCGTTGGAGTCGTCGATGCGGGACTCGTCGCGGCGCACGAACGCGGAGACGCGGGTGAGCTCGATGGTCTCGAATCGCTGCCCGACGTCGTTGATGCCGGACTTCCCGCAGCGCGGGCAGGTGGTGGGGGTGTCGTCGCCCTCGTGGCTGTAGCCGCAGTGCGGGCAGAGCCGGACGGTGCGGATGGCGGAACCGTCGTGGCCCACCTCGACGGCGTCGATGTCGATCTGGTGTCCGCCGACGTAGAACGACGCGCCGGGTGCGAAGTCGCGCAGGGCGTTGGCGCTGGCGCGGGAGTAGTCGGCGGCCTCGGAGTGGTACTCGCCGGTGTCGGAGTCGATCCAGCTCATGGTGACGTCGAGCTGGACGGAGTCATCGACCAGCGAGTAGTTGGGCAGCAGCCCGATCCGCTCCAGCGCGGAGATCCAGAAGTCGCCGTATGCGGCGCCGACCTGGGCCTCCAGCATGCGCTGCTCGGCGCGGGCCTCCTTGAGCGCGCGGGCGTCGTCGTCGCTGTCCTGCTCGCGGGCCTCAAGTGTTCCGCTTGGCGACGTCTTCAGCGGAACAGTCTTGGTCCTCCGGTGGAAGAACTCTCACCGCTCGCTTGGAACCTCCGAACCCGCCATGTGGCACACTCGCAAGAGAAGCGCGCAAGTGGGTGCTGCGAGCGCACTGCTACGTGAACGGTAGATTGTCCGCCTCAGACTCCGAGGGACCTGAGATTCGCCCGCAGTAACGCGATGCTCGGGTGATCGCTACATAGATGATGCAATGCTCTTCATCAAGTGCGTGCAGCCCTGACGCAAGCGTGGCTGCTTGGGCGTTAGAAAGCACGACTCCGACTCGTTCCCACTCCCGTCCCTTGGCTTGAAAGACCGTGAGGCCCGGAATCACCGTCGGCTGCTTGAGCCTCGTCGCCAGTCGAGAGAGTTGCAGCCGAACGTTGGCTTCATTCTCGTCGGAGAGTCGGCTTGGCTTACGAACTCCGAGGCTCTTAACGGCCTCGCGCAAGTCTTCAAGGACTTGAGCCTCGTCCTTGCCAGCAAGCAGACTCGCAACGAGCGGCGCGAATACCTCATCTCGCTTCGCGTGGAAGTACTCACGATCAAGCCCGAGCTTCGCGATCGCTCCTTCACGTCCGTACGATGCCGTGCCGAGACGGGCACGCGTGACAACGTCGAGGAGGAGGTTCATGGCCGCATCCGTTGCGTTGTTCACCGTTCGGAAGGCAAGCGGAAGAACGTTGTCGCCGACAGACCACAGCTGGGTCCAGTTCCGGGCGAGTGCGACGTCAACTTCACTGCTCGTGGTGCGAGGCAGTGTTGCGCCTGCGCCGGCACGTAGGTTCGCCGCCAACTGGGGCATCTGCTCACCGAGGAATCTGAATGACTCCGGTTGCTCGTACGCGATGAACTGATCGGAGGTGCCACCCAGCAGCCTTTCCACGATTTCCGGTTTCGCACCTCGCCACTTGTAGAGCGCTTGCCAAGGATCGCCAATGAGAGTGACCGACAGGCCCGCCTCGGCAGCCACATAGGCAACGTATAGGTCGAGGTCGTCTGCGTCGTACACCTCGTCGATGATCGTTGCGCGGTAGTTCTCGGAAAGCCAGTCGGCCGCGGCCTCCTGTAGTTCGTCCACCTGCATCGCTGCTCGAAGAATCCAGCGAACATCGTCATGGCTGACCGTTCCCGCGCGGAGCACGGCTCGATGGTCGGCGGCGCCACCGATGCCCGCTTCCGGCTTCGCTACCTTGCGACTCTCCGAGACAACGGCGCGGTTGGCGTCGAGGCTCGCGTAACGGACGTAGCTCCCCGCTGGTAGAAATCGGAAACCCTTGACGCCGCGGTAGTCGTCGCGGACGTCAAGAGTTGTGGCGCCGTTCGGCCACATGACCTTGCCCTCGCTGAGGAGATGGGTGAGGAGATCGACGTGGAGGTGATCGAAAGTAACAACGCGATGAGCTGGCCTGATGCAGTTCGCGCCCCAGCGGACGTCGATGCGGCGGCGCAGCTCGGCCGCCGCAGCCCGGTTGAAGGTAAGGCCGAGCACACCGCGAAGGTCTCCCCCTTGGTATCGCTGGTAGCCGTATCGCTCCGCCGCGATCGTCGTCTTGCCGCTGCCGGGTGCCGAGATGACGTTGACGAGTCGGTCAGGCGCGGCCGCGGCAAGTACCTGGGCATTGGTTAGCTTGACCATCGATGGGCTCAGATGAGGTCGTCCACGGGAGTCGAGTTCGGCTCCCTGCCGTCGTAGAGCCAGGTGAACATCTCACTGAGGTGGCTCGGCACCATGACGGAGTTGAGGTTCTTGTCGATCACCAGCGCCAGCGCCAGGGCGAAGTTGCCCTTGTGCTTCGGGTGCTTCACAAAGAACTGGTCGATGGTCTCGGCCGTAACCGAGTCCGGCTCATCGAGTTTGCATGCCTTGAACGCACGCTTGATGAGGTTCTCGTTCCCATCGACAAGCGAGGGCTCCAGCGTCGGTCGAGACCAAAAGAAGCGTGCCGACTCCTGGTCGAGTTCGGATTGCCAAGCAGGCGGCTGCGCCTCGGGCAGCGGCGTACCGCGCCGGTCAGTGTCGGCCACGGCGGCGATGCGGGTGACGAGTTCGTGGCCAGGTGTCGCGAGCAGGCGGATCGGCCACTGCCCGACTCTGTGGCCGACAGGAAGGACCGCGAGAGAGTCGATGAAGCCAATTCGTCGGGCGTCGCCACCCGCCCACGCCCGCCCGAGCAGCCTGAGGATGCTGGCCTCTGTGACGCCCTCAACGACAAGGACGCGGTCGGCAAACAAGGCCGCCGATCGGGTCGCGTCGAGGTGCAGTCGAGTCTGCTGGAACAGTTGCGTCTTCTTGCTCTCGCTCAACGGGAGGTCCGCGAGACGACGTGAGAGTGTGCGGTTCTCGGCATCCTTTCGCACGACGACTAGCTCGTCGGGATCACAGGCGGCGGCGAGGTCCGCAGAGTGCGTCGTCACGATGATCTGGATGTCTGGGCGATCTTCGACCAGACTGCGCAGGTAGCGGATGAGGCCGTACTGAAGCTGCGGATGAAGGTGCGCTTCTGGCTCTTCTATCAAGACCGTTGCGTGGAAGAGTTCGGGGTAGAACGAGTCTGCATCAGCATCCGCGGCCTCTGCTGTCTGGGCGAGCCTCTCCCGCGCAGCCTCGGCAAGATCGTCTTCACCCGCGGCGGGTTTGGGTATCATGACCTCGTCTGTGTCCCCACCGCCGCTCGGCGGATCATCAGGAGGTGGCGCACTTCCCGCGTCAGGAATGCCAGCCAGAGTAACTGCGATGTGAAGCAGGTTCACGTAGCCCAGACTCGACACCTGCAACCGCCGGGCGGTGGCGCGGTCTGGGACTAGCGCAACGAGCATCTCGAATATCCGGGCGAGGTAGGTATCATCGACGGTTTGCGTCCCGACGAACGCGTGATGCTCCTCGACTCCACCGCTGATGATCCTGAGGTTCTCGGCTATGCGGTCTTCGACGTTCCCCACGAGTGGGTGGCTGGTGAGTGAGCTGAGCATCCCTTCGGCTTGGGCTCGCAGGGATCGAAGACCGCCGGTTTCTGGGTGTCTCCGTTCGTCGGCGCGGAGCAATTCGAGCAGGATACGAGCGTCACGCCGTGAGAGATCATCGACCGGATTCCGCAGCGCCGGCAGGTGTACGAGCCGAATACTGTCGTACTCTGTGGCCGGTTCAACTGGCCGCCCAGCACGTACCTGACCGAGCGAGCGCTCCAGGGGACGGCCCCACTTCGGAGCGCTAAGTCCCCGCCGCTTTCGATAGTCGCCCAGCGCACCTTCACGAGCCGCATCGGCCTCGAACTCATACTCGACACGGACCGCGCGTGGTGTGGTACCTAACGCGGTTGCATCAATCGGCGCGAGCCGGGGGAAGCTGCGCGGATGCGCCAACGCGATCGCCTCGTTGATTGTTGTCTTCCCTGAGCCATTGGCACCGAGGATCAGAGAGAAGCGTCCGCTCAACTCACAGATGATCGGCGCGCTGGCGGAAGCGCGGTATCCCTCGACTTCGATGCGTTTCAGATACATGGTTGCTGACTCAGCTCTTCTCGAAACCGGAGCTGGGGTGGAACTTGAGGACGCGAGCGTTCTCGCCGATGGTGCGGACCTCGGACTCGTCGAAGCCCTCCGGCTTACTGGCTTGGATGTCAATGGTGATGTCGAGCTTCGCGCCCGCTCCCGCGAGGCGGTCAATGACCTCGCGGGTGACGTGGCCGATGTCGCGGGCGTAGCGGGCGGAGTCGATCTTCACCGATCCGAAGAACCGAGCCAGCACCACTTCCAGCGCCGACTCGACCTCTGACTGCTCACCCTCATCGGCGCGCGAACTGCCCGTCCACACGAAGTCGACCGGCCCGACGCCGGTTGAGTCGTCATCCACCGTAGCAGCATCGGCGGCGGCCCCCCGTGCAGCGGCGATCCGGTCGGCCTCGGCCTGCTTCTGGGCGTGCCTAATCTCGATGAGCAGTGTGCTGTCGGTCACCTGAACTCTGCTGCTGGAACTCGGTGAGACGAGCAGGCTGCGGTACCGGCCAGTCTCGGCGTCTTTCCCTGCGGCGATCGCGAACCGTTCGTTCTCGACCAGCACTGCGGAGAGCGACTGCTCGATGGCGCTGTCGAGCACATCGCGGCGCACGAGGCGGGGTAGGTAGGTGTAGCGGGTGAAGTAGCCCCACAGCTCACCGACGGTGATCTCGCCCGCGTCACGCCAGAGCGCGCCGAGTTCCTGGTGCAGGGTGGCACCGAGAATCGGCGCGCCGAAGTCGGTGACCAGCTGGTCTTCTCGTCCGAGCTTGGAACTGACGCGCTCCGCGAGAGAACGCCCACCGGAGTCGGGTACCTTGTCGGCTACCAACTCGAACGGCTTGGTCGGGTCGAACTGCTCCGGGTACAGCGCCCACACGAACGTGTCGCGGATGCGGTCGGTGACGGTCTGGTCGAGCCGGGAGACCCAGTCGTCGGTCTGCTTGCGCTGCTGAGCCGACAAGTTGAGGCTGTCGCTGGTGGCCTGGACCCGCTTCCAGCCGAGGTAGCTGCGGGTCGCGGCTTCGAGACTCTCCAACTCGCTCTTGTCAGCCATCAGGAAGATCAGCGTGTTGCGGTGGATGCGCTGGCTCGCACCTTTGCTCTCGATCGCCTCACGCACCCACTGGTGCGGAACCGAGTCAGGACCGTCCTGCTTGCGGCGGGCATAACGGGGGTGGGCGATCACCAGGCGCGCGTCTTCAAGGTCAGGAATGTCGGCGGAGGATGCCGGAGCGACATGAACTCGGTCGAAGACGCCACGCACCCGCTCTTCGCCTTGGAGGCGGCGGGTGATCTCGTTCCATACCGTTTCCACGTCTTCGCGGAGTCGCTCGGCGTAGTCGTTTGCGGTCTTGGTGACCGATGGCTGGGTGTCGAACCAGTAGTGGCCCTGCTCCTCGTAGAAGTATGTGGAGCGTTGCGCGAGCAGCTCGACAGCGCTGCCGAAGTTCCCGAGCGTGTCACCGGGGACGGCGGTGCCGAGCCAGAGGTACTGCTTGTCGAGCCCCTTGCGGGTGCTCTTGATCCTGGGGGCTGCGCCCATGAAGATCGTGCGTGCGATGCGCTGGGTGACGAACCGCTGGCCGAGGTTGGGGCGGTCGAGGTCGATCTGCTGTGCGGTCGATCCGGTGCCGTCGATGTCGGAGTCAATGATCGGCTTCCACTGGTCTTCGAGGTACTGCGTGAGGTCTGTGTTCACCGTCGTCGCATCCAGCGGCACGTTGCCCGGCAGGATCAGCGGCGACGTGTCGTTGGATGCCCACAGCTCATGCACGATCGACGAGACAAGCTTCAGCACGCCACGGGTGCGCTGGAACCGCTCCAGCGTTGACCAGTCCTCATATAGCCGATCGAGCAGCTCGGGGTGCAGCGGGTAGGAGGCGCGGATGCGCTTCTCATAGTCATCGTTCGGGTTGGCCGCATCGCGCGGGAACAGCGCGGTGTTGTTCCGGTACAGGTTGGTGAAGCTGCGCGCCACGGCGGAGATGGTCGTGAGCCCCTCGGCGTTCGGAGCCTGGAACAGCCGGCGCCGCACGATCTCGAACGACTCGTCCTTGCTCGATGGCCGCCACTGGTCTGCAACGCGGCGGATTACGTTCTGGAGGCGTTCGAGCGCTAGCTGGCCGTTCGCGCCACCGATCTCGATGTCGCTGCCGCGTCCTTCGGTGCCGGTGTCGGACGCCGGGATCGATACCACGAGCATCACGCCCGGCGCGGAACGCACGATCTCGGTCAGGGACTGGGCAAAGGTGAACTGGGTCTCGAACGAGCCGGCGGGAAGTTCCTTGTCGGTGACCAGCTGGCGCGCGTAGGCGACCCATTCGTCGATCAGGATCAGCGAGGGTGAGTAGCGCACGATCAGGGTGCGCAGCGCCTCACCGGGGTTTGTGCCGGCGCGGTCGTCCTCGGCGATCAGATCGTAGGCTTCGCGTCCGCCCAGCTGCCAGGCCAGTTCGCCCCACAAAGTGCGGACCTCGGTGCCGTCATCCTTGATGATCGGCGAGCCCGCCTTCAGGTAGGTGCCGACGAGGGCGACCCTCCGGACATCGAGTGCCCCGAGGCCGGGGTTGCCGTTCGCGGCGATGAGTTCCTGGAGTTCCTGCGGAAAGTCCTTGACCGGAGTGCCGCTGAACAGGTGATACAGCGCCAGCATCGAGTGGGTCTTGCCACCACCGAAGTTGGTCTGAAGGTTCACCACCGGGCTTGCCCCAGCTTCACCGTTCAAGCGTCGCAGCGCACGCGAAAGCAGATCACGCAAACCCTCGGTGAGATAGGTGCGGGTGAAGAACTCCACCGGATCGCCGTACTCGGGGCTCGTGGCCTGCCCAGTGCGGACCAGATGCAGGTCGGCCGCAAACTCCGACGCGGTGAACGCGCCGCGGGCCACGTCATCGTGGGGACGGATCACCTCACGCCACGGACGCAGACCGGAGCCGGGTTCGAGCGACACCTTCGTACGCTTGACCTGCTTGCGGGTCTGGTCCTCGAACACTGTGCGCTGGAGGTCAACGCGCAGCTTCCGTACGTCCTCAGCGGAATCGGACGCACCGACCGCGTGGAGTAGACGCTCGATCGTGTCCAGCGCTCGCGACGCGTCGTCAGAGCTGAAGGGCTCGTTGTGTGCCCACAGGTTCCGGGTCTCGCGCAGCTCGGACGCGAAGCCCTGCTGGGCACGGGAGAGCACGTCCTTGAAGTGATAGCCCTGCTCGGTGATCGCACGAAGCTGCACCTGCACGTCGTACTTGGTCAGCGTGCGCAGCGGCCCACCGCGGCGCTGGGCGTCCTCCTTCGCCCACTGAGACGGCCAGTCAGCGGTCTTGTAGGCCTGCGTCATAACCCCATCGACTTCATCCAGGAGCCCCTCGGAGAGCAGGTCGAACGCCTTGCCCACTCGATCTCGGTTGTTCATCGCCATGGTCAGTCCTCGTCGTCCTCGTCGAAGTGGAACGCCTGCTGTGATAGGCGCGGCGTTGAGGCGTACTTGCGTGCTTGCTCGTTCACGTCTCCCCAGGCGCTCACCAGGCTATTGAAGAAGATGGCGTCCTTTGTGTCCTTCCTCTTCTCCGCCTCGTGGAACAGCAGGAAGCCCAGCTCCTTCACCGCATCCAGGTTCACGCGCGTCTGCGCTGACGGCAGCAACTCGGCCACCTTGTCGGCCCCCTCCTTGGCCATCACCGCAGCGAAACGAACCGTCGCCTCCCACACGCTGACATGCTCGTCCGCCGCTGCATCCCACTCGCCCTCCAGCTGGGACGGCGACAGTAGACGCGCCTTCCCGCCCTTCGCCTCGAAAATTCCTCCGCGTTCCAGAGCGCCGATCGAGGTATCAGAGGAACGAGCCAGTTGATCTGCGATACCTGCGTTCTCCTGCGCCCAGCCATACTGTCGGTACCACTTCACCGCGAACCGCGTATGCGGGTCGAAGTCGGATTCCTGCTCCCCGATAACCTCGTCGAGCGTGGAGTTGATGAGCAAAAGAGCATCTTTCACGCTCATGTCTGAGCCGTCCGCTTCACGCACTCGGGTGTAGCGGGAGAAGACCGCAATGCCAGGACCGATCGCAGCCTGCGCCAGGTCCACAGGCGCGATCGTGCCTTGCATAAGAGTGCGTAGTGCGACCGGAAGTTCTTGCTTGACGGCCGCCAAGAATGCCCTCCGGTTCGTCGAGCCCGCCGCCGAGGGACGGGGACGGCACGCCAGCACGATCGACGATGCGAGGGAATTCGCCGCTAGAGCGCCAGCTCGCGCTGTGCGTTCTGTGCGTATCGGCCACGTTGCAGTGATTGTCCATCCGGCAGAAATCAGGCCTTGCAGCAGGGCCTGCCAGCCCGATGGGGCGCTATCATTCGGCCCAGCATCCTTCTGCTTGTACGCATAGTAGATCGTCATCGGTGCATCCACAGAGTACTGTTCACGGATTCGGGAAAATACCGAATTCAGTCCGTCAACAAAGAACTGATCGGCCTCTTCGCGACCTCGGTGACGCCCGGGAACGACCACCAGTTCATCGGCTTTCGGGGTCAGCAATGTAGAAAAAAGGTCAGGATGCACCTGATGGAGGGTGCGCCTCAGCCAAACATAGAAGTAGTCGGAGAGGTCCGAGTAGTCCACCATGTCGTAGTACGGAGGGTCGGTTGAGATAACAGCATCGGCGTAGGAAGCCTCTGCGGCGCTGCCAATCTCCACCCTTGCGCTAGCCCTACCGGAGGCACGCTCGATGACTCGTGCAATCCATTCGATCTGACCAATAAAGTTGCCTGACGATTGCGAAAAGGGATTTGCTTCTGCGTAGTCCCAGCTCTGAGCCAGCCCTTGTTGCGCAAACGTGTTCCGTAGACCATCCCGCCCGGCGTTCCAGGTGGCCAGCGAAGAGTTGTAGTCGGTCAGTCGACTCAGCCCAAGAGCCAGGTAAGTGACGATAGAATCGGCATATGCCTCAGCCGATTTTCGGTTCGACACTGCTGAGCAACTCTCGTCATCGCGCTTGCCTTGAATGTCACTCATTACGTCGGGTTTCATTGATGAAATAACATCGGAGAACGCGGCTAGCGTCACAAGTTGTCGATCTGTGAAGTAGTCGGCGAAGGTGAAGTATCCGTACCGACGGCCCTGCGCATTGCTAGCAAAGGTGCCGCGCGCCTCTGCATTCAGGTAGGGATCGGTTGCTCGGATGGATTCCGCAAGCTCGGCAGCCTTGTCCGCAAGAAGAGCCTCCCCAGTTTCAGGCGCGGAGTAGACCTTTCCTCCCTTTGCCTGTCGGATTACAGCGATCATGCGGTGAGGAGGTGGGCTCTGCGAGTCCAGCTGCCTCTGAATCTCGTTCGGCTCCAGCGGGTCACCGCAAACCCAACACTTGAACTTCGCTCCTTTGCCCTGTTTATTTGACTGCTCAACACGACCAGTGCCGTTCAACAGGAAATCGACACGCCTACTGGTGGTGGTAGCGACTAGCGAAGCTTCCTTCCCTTTCCGTGTGGACAGTTGCATGCCTGAGATCAAGGGAACATCTGATCCACAAGCAGGGTTGCGACATACTGCGACGCGAGCCCACTTCCATGCGACTACGTCTGATGACTCCGCGGAGGATTCCAATGGGTCAGCCACGTAGAGCGATTTGACTCGCTCCCATGTGCGCTTCCTTGCATCCTCAGCGTACGCACGCACATCCGCCGCCAGAGCCTGCTGGGCGCTCCACTGGGTTATAGCGGGTTCGACTCGTGGATGAACGGGTCCATGGTCGAGGAACTGGGTTGGCATTTGTACGAGTGCCCGTGAGATCAGCACGGCGACGGGATTGAGGTCTCCAGCTCGTGAAGGAAGACCAAGGCTGTGCGCTTCACGGGGAATCGATCCGCCCCCAGCAAATGGGTCGAAGACTACTGGAAGTTGGCCACCGTTGGATCGCCTCAACTCACGGTCTGCTTCTTCTAGTGTGTGCGGATCATCGCCGTCGTCCCACCGGATCAGTCTCTCAATGAGCCGATGAAGACGCGCCCGCTCCGCGTCCTGCGCGTCGACCGTTGGAAACTCCACGGGGTTGGATGATGGGTCATCAACCAGCTGGGCGAAAAGCACCGCTCTCGCAGCAGCCAGAGGCTTCCTCGACCACCAAAGATGCAAGGTGGACGGATGACCTTGTCGACGATTCTTGTCCATTGAGGATTCGACGCTGATGGACTCCAGCGGAAGCCCTACTTCGATGAGCTTCTTCTTGGGCGGGTTGCTCACGGTGCTTCTCTCGCTGGCTTCGGGCTGATGATAGGTTGTCGGGCTCATCGCGGTGGTCCTCCGCGGTCCCAATAGTCGCGCCAGACCTCGTTGTAAGAACGGGTGGTTGCAGATGGTTCGAGGTGGTTGAAGGCGTCGCTCACGTAGCGCAACTGATCGTGCGCAGCTCCGCTGGTCGACACCTCGACTAATGCGAGTCGGTGGCGTTCGCCTTGGGTCTGGGCAAAGGTGATCTCGTTAGTCGTGATGGTGAAGGTGTCGGAGCCTTCGATTCGGCCCTTGACCTCGATGTAGTGGATGAAGCCGTACTGATCGGTGGACTGGATGTCGCAGCCGGGGTTGTTGAGCGGCATCTCGACTGGCATGCGCCTGAGCGCTCGCTCAGCGGCGAGCACGGCCTCAACGGCTCGGCGCTCGACTTCCTCAGTCTGGCGGGCAAAGGTCTGAGCCGCCGGCTCGTCGTCGGTCACGAGGAGGTCGCTGGGGATGACGAGTGCTGCGCCGCGGATGACAGCGGGTACTGCGACAAGATTGGCGGCCTCGTTGAGCTGTTCGAGCCGGTGGTTCAGCCGGTCGTCGAGTTGGCGGGCACGGATGAGTGCCGTCTCGGCGCGGAGCCTGCCGACGGTGCCTGCGCGCTCGAGTGCTTCGAGGCGGTTGTGCTCGCGGTCCCAGTGGTTGATCTCGGCCAGCAGCCGATCCTTGACCTGCGCCCGGGTTCGCGCGGTCTCGATGTCGAGGCGTGTTTTGATCTCGTCCATGCGGGGTTGGAGGCCTTCGCGGTAGGCCCAGGCGCGCACGAGCTTCTCGTGGTTCTGCCGCGCCCAGTCACTACCGGTGATCTCGGTGATCGCTTCAGCCTCGTCTGGCTCGGGTCGGTCGAAATTAAGGTACGGCGGAGCTGCGGAGACCGTAACGGTGCCGTCGTGTTCGAGGAGTGGGTAGTCGAAATGGTGGGAGACGGTATCGGCGTCTGTGGCGGTGTTCTCGATGCGCTGTTCGACGCTGAACATCAGCATTGGAGCTTCCGCCTGCTTGGTGCGGCGGTCGACGAGCACGGTGCCACGTTTCAGCGTCGGTCCGAGATCGTCGACCGTGGCTTCGATCACGGCATGGAGGAGTGGATGCCCAGGTGCGATGAGCGAGGCGTCGGCGAGCCCGTCGGGGTGCATGTTCGCGAGTTCGAAGGTGATGCGTTCGTACTGCTGGGCGACGGGTGCCCACCGGTTGAGTCGCCGCGCGGCGTCGATCACGCGGGCAGGGACACGGGTGATCTCGTAGCGTCTACTTTCACGCTTGCGGATGCGTCCGCCGAGCCTCTCGAACGCGGGGATGAAGAACGCCGCGATGTAGCCGGGCTGGAGGCGGCGTTCGCGGGCCTTCTCCATCCTTGCGCGGACCTCGTCGAGGTTGAGTGCGCTGAACATCTCGGGGTGGAGCGCACGTTCGGCGAGCATCTCGTCGAGCCCGTGGGAGACGCCGGCGTCGATGATGCGGTCGAGCTTGGCCTTAACCTGGGGTTGGTCGCCGTAGCGGATGGCCTCGATCAGCAGGTCACGTAGGGAGCGCTCGTGGAAGGCGTCGGCGTCGCCGAGCACGTTGAAGAGGTTGCCGTTGTAGGCGATCGACATCTGGTCGATCTTCGCCAGCAGCCGGGTGAACACGTCGCCTTCGCGGGTGTCGCTGGCGACCATGTTCCACAGGTGGCAGACCTCGCGCTGGCCGATGCGATGAATGCGGCCGAAGCGCTGCTCGATCCGGTTCGGGTTCCACGGGAGGTCGTAGTTCACCATCAGGTGCGCCCGCTGCAGGTTCAGGCCCTCACCGGCCGCGTCCGTCGCCAAGAGAACCACAGTGTCGTGGTTGTGGGTGAAGCGCTCTCGGGCGGTCTTACGGTCCTCGCGGCGGGTTCCGCCGTGGATCGTGATGACCGAGTCCGCGCGGCCGAACTGGGCGGTGATCTTGGCTTGCAGGTAGTCGAGGGTGTCGCGGTGCTCGGTGAAGATGATGATCTTGCGGCCCTCGCCCGAGCCATCGTGCGTGAGGAGTTGCTCGTCGAGGATGGTGCGCAGTTGCACCCACTTCTTGTCGTCATCGGTGAGCCGGACCCGCCGAGCTACCTTGATGAGGTCTTCGAGGATCGCGATCTCGGCCCGCAGCTCGGGGATGGTCTGCGCCGCGGTGGCGAGATCGACCACCTGGTCGGCCTGCGCTTCGAACTGCGCGCGCTCGTCGTCGGTCGTCTCCTCGTCGAAGTCCTCGAAGTCTTCGACCGAGAACGCTGGAAGCTCGGTGTCGTTCACCGGCAGGGCGATGCTTGCCCCGGTGAGGCGTGCGGTTTCGGTGGCGCGTTGCATGTCGCGCAGCCGCGAGGCGAGGCGCTGCTGGCGTCGGTCCAGGGACCGCAGGATCGCTTCGGGGCTGGAGGCAAGGCGGCGTTGCAGCACGGTGAGCGCGAAGCCGACGTTGTTGCCGCGCTTCTTGTCGCCGGCCTGGGCGATTCGCTCGGCCCTGCCCATCTCGGTGCGGACGTAGTCGGTGACCAGTTCGTAGAGGTCGCGCTCGGCGGGGCTCAACTCGTACTCGACGGTGTACGCCTTACGCTCCGGGAACAGCGGCTTGCCCTCGAAGGTCAGCAGGTCTTCCTTGACCATGCGGCGCATCAGGCCGTGGGTGTTGGTGCGGTGCACTCCTTGGCGGTACTGGCCCTCGAAGCGGTCTTGATCCAGTAGGGACATGAACAGCTGGAAGTCCTCTTCCTTGCCCGCGTGCGGGGTCGCGGTCATCAGCAGGAAGTTGTGCGCGGTCTCAGCCAGCAGGCGTCCGAGCTTGAAGCGCTTCGTCTCGTCGACCTCACCGGCCCAGGACGAGTAGTGGGCAGACATGCGATGCGCTTCGTCGACGACCACGACATCCCAGGCGACCTCACCGAGCTGCTCGATCAGGTCTTCGCTGCGGGAGAGCTGGTCCATGCGCGCGATCAGGAACGGATGTTCCATGAAGACGTTGTGGCCCTGAGCATCGTCGACCATCTGGCGACTGAAGACCTCAAAGCGCAGGTCGAACTTCTGGCTGAGTTCCTCGCGCCACTGCTCAACCAGCCCGCCGGGTGCGACAATGATCGCCCGCTCGCAGTCCGAGCGCAGGATCAGTTCCTTGAGGTACAGCCCGGCCATGATCGTCTTGCCCGCTCCGGGATCATCGGCCAGCAGGAAGCGCAGCGGGATACGCGGCAGTAGTTCTTCGTAGACGGCGCGAATCTGGTGCGGGAGTGGGTCGACATCGGAGCTGTTGACCGCGACCATCGGATCGTACAGCGCCGCGTACTTGATCCGCAGTGCCTCGGCCGCGAGGCGGAACTCGTCAGGGTCGGCGTCATAGGCGGGAGCTGAGTCGAAGTCGCCGGCGACCTCGAACCGCGCGGCGTCGCTGTCGGTGATCGCGCGGGCGCCGCTGCGGCCGGTGTCGTCGCGGTAGAAGACCTCGAACAAGCCAGCGTCGATCGGGTCGATGGCAATCAAGGTGATGGTCTGCCCCGGCACCAGGCCACGGAGGCGCTGTCCCGCACGGAGCGTCGCGAGGGTCAACTCTGCTTTGGTTGTCCCTTCTGTCACGGCTTTCCTCCCTCCAGTCTGCGCAGTGGATCAGGATAGGTTTTGCCACCGACGAAAGCCGCTCGTCTGCGCGGAGATGCACTCGCAAGGGTCCCCGCGCCTGATGGGCCGCATGGAGTGCTCACACATACGCCGGGGCTGTGGCGGTGCCGTCGGATGGTGAGCTGCTCGACGCGCTTGGCGTCGAGGTCGCCGTCGGCCTTGACGGCGGTGGGGTCGAGGAGTCGGACCAGCTCGGCGAAGGACTCGCGCGACCCGTTGTGCGGGGTGGCGGAGGCGAGGATGAGGGCGTCGGCCTGCGGCGCGAGGATACTGGCCAGGCGGTTGTTGAGGGTGGCGGTGTTGGTGACGTTGTGCGACTCGTCGATGACGACGGCGTCCCAGTGGTGGCGGCGCAGGTCGTGGACGAAGCGCTCCTGCTTCAGCGTGTCGATGGAGATGATGACGCGGCGGAAGTAGGAGAACGGGTTGCGGTTGGCGGGCAGCTTCTGCTTGACGCGGGCCACGCCCTGGGAGTCGAGGCGCACGAACGGGATGGCGAAGCGGCTCCACATCTCGTGCTGCATCTGCTCCAGCACGTGTCGCGGGGTGACGACCAGGATTCGCTCCCCGCGGCCGCGGCGGATGAGCTCGGAGAGGATCATGCCGATCTCGAGCGTCTTGCCGAGGCCGACGGCGTCGGCGAGCAGGATGCGGGGCCGCAGTGTCGCGGGGTCGAGGGCCTTGGCGACGGCCTTGTGCTGGTAGCCGAGCTGGCGGGCGAGCATGCGGGGCGAGACGGTGAGCGAGTCGTCGCTGAGGGGGACGGCGGTCTTGCGGAGGGTCGACTCCACCCAGAGGCGGGAGCGGCGGTACTTGGGTGAGTCGTCGGCGCGGACTTGAGTGTCGCGGGGGTCGTTGAGCTTGATCCGGTCCAGCGAGGGGTAGAAGACAGCATCCTGGCCGCGCACCAGATCGGACAGGCCCTGGGCGTTGAGGACGGGTCCATCCGAGGACTCGTCCACGGACGTCACCAGCCAGTCCTCGTCGCGCACCACGACGACGTTGCCGGGAGCGAAGGTATCAGTCCAACTCATCGTGTGGCGCAGCCTATCGGGCGGGCTGGTGACGGTGGGTGCGGGAGTCCACGAGGGCCGCGGCAATCTGAAGGCTCCCGGCTCAGCATGCTTGCACGGGCTCAGTGTTAGGGTCGCGCATGGCCGACCACGCTACGCCGAACCTCCCGTCGCGCGACCTGGAAGCGACGGTCGACTTCTATGGACGGCTCGGGTTCACGGTCCTATTCCAAGATTCAGGATGGCTGATCCTCGAGCGTCGCGGCCTCGTTCTGGAGTTCTTCCCCGACGGGGAACTCGACCCGGCGGCCTCGTCCTTCGGCGCCTGCCTGCGACTCGACGACGTGGATGCCTTCTACACCGCGTGCCTGGGCGCCGGCATTCCCGAAACGACGATCGGCTGGCCCCGCCTCCATCGGCCGCGGCTCGAGGCCTCCGGACTGCGGATCGGCGCTCTCATCGATCCCGATGGATCGCTGCTCCGGCTGGTTCAAAACACAAAGCCGTAGACCCCGATGCGCGCTGGATGGGGCCCGCCCTGCGCGGGTGGAGATGGAGGCACACGGCGGCTAGGGTGTGCGGGGTTCGCGCGGCTGCACCCCAGCCTTGACCTTTACTAAAGCAAACACCTATATTTGCATTTGCAAACATTGTCGATCAGGAAGGGACGAGACGATGCCTCGCCTCCGACACCTCACCGCCGCCACCGCCGCGCTCGCTATCGCAGCCGCGGGTGCCCTCCCCAGTGTGGCCGACGAAACCGCGTTACCCGAGCAGACCAAGGTCGTCCTGGTGCTCGACGCTTCCGCGTCGATGAACGAGCCCGACCCTTCCGGAGTGACAAAGCTGGAGGCGGCCAAGACCGCCCTCATCGGGGCCCTAGGATCGCTGCCGGAGGGCGCCGACGTGGGCCTGCGCGTCTACGGGGCCACCGTCGACGGCCCCGGCCGGACCCCGGCGGAGTGCGCCGACTCCCAGCTCGTCCACCCGATCGAGCCCCTCGACGAGCAGGGCCTCACTACGGCCATCCGGTCCTTCAACGCTGTCGGCGAGACCCCCATCGCCTTCGCGCTGCAGGAGGCCGCCACGGACCTCGGAACTGAGGGGAAGCGGCACATCATCCTCGTCTCCGACGGCGAGGAGCGCTGCGTGCCCGACCCGTGCGTCGCTGTGCAGGACATCAGAGACGCCGGGATCGGGCTGCAGATCGACACCGTCGGCTTCGGCGTAGGCGGCGTGGCCCGCGAGCAGTTGACGTGCATCGCTGAGGCGGGCGGAGGAACGTACTACGACGCCGCGGACGCAGGGACGTTGACCACCACCTTGAGCACGCTTTCGACGCGCACGGCCCGCCCTTTCACCATCCAGGGAACCCCCGTTAAGGGCAGCCCCACCCCAGAGGGTGCGCCGCTCCTCGAGGTGGGGCAGTACGTCGACGTCGCCGCCTCCTCCACTCAGGGCACGGTGACCAAGTACTACCGGGTTCCGCGCACGCAGCCCGGCTCCACCGTACGAGTGAGCATGATCGGCCGCATGCCAGCCGCAACTGACGGGATGAACCGAGGCAGGTGGGACTGGCGCCTCTCGACACCCGACGGGGTCGAGTGCTCGAGCCGGTGGGCCCTCGCCGACGACACGCAGCGGCAAGGCGTGATCGCCGCCGGGACCGTCGTCGCCGTCCAGCTTGATCCCCGCGCCCAGGAGCCCGACGCCAGGGCGAAGGCCTGCGCCGAGGCGGACGAACTGGTCTACGAGATGACGCGCAGCAGCGCGAAGACCGCGGTGAGCACCGACGTCGAGATCCGGGTCATGGAGGAGCCCCCCGCGGTCAACGTCGAGTCCCTCCCGGACGGCGTCCCGTCGGTGCCGAAGGACAACTCCGACGAGTTGCCCTCCCCCGCCTCGGGCACGCCCGTGAAGGTCGTCGGCGGGACAAGCTTCAACGACGCCCTGGCCGTCGAACCGGGCACGTACGTCACCGAGTTGGTGCCCGGAGAGGTGGTGCTGTTCAAGACAGGGATCGGCTGGGGGCAGGAGGCCATTTTCGCGATCGACGGACCGGACCCGTCATTCCCACCGCTGCAGGGCCTGCACACCCTCGACTGGCTGCACGTTCCCGGCAACGTCTACGCCCCCGATTTCAGCCAGATGGACTCCCAGGAGTTCATCCGCGCCGCTTCGTACCAAATCATCAGCGGCGAGTTGGAGCTCCAAGGTGTGCCCGACATCAACGAGGTCCCCCAGGTGAACTTCCGCAACCGGTGGGATTCGCCGCGGATGTACTTCCGGAACAGCAATGGCTTCTCGATGGCCGGTGACTACTACTTCGCCGTCGGCCTTGGCGAGCTCCGCGATGGAGAGCTCCGAGGCGTTCCGGTGCCGATCAGGTTCTCGATCGCGGTCACGGGGGACGTGCAAGGGGTCCCGGAGTACGCGGAGGCCGACGTCGAGCCGAGTCCCTCCCCTGCCGCGGAGCCGACGCCCAACCCCGAGCCGACACAAGAAACGACGGAGTCAGCCACGGCGACGGAAACCCCGTCCGAGGCGGGCGACGATGCCACCGAGGGGTCCACCACTGACGCAGAGCCCTCCGGTTCCGCGCTGCCGCTCGTGGGAGGAGCGCTGCTCGCCGTCGGCGCCGTGGGTGCCGGTGTCTACGCCATCCTGCGTCGACGCTAGAGAAGCAGCAGGACGATTCCGAGGATCATCAGCAGCCCGAAGAAGCCGAAGACGAGGAGGTCGCGGGTGCTCAGGCGGCGGCCCGCCGCCTCCCCTGGTTCCGGCGCGAGCTGAGCACCCGCCCCCGGCTCGGCCGAAGGCTCGGGCGCGAAGTGGTCGAACACCTCCACCTCCCCGGCGGCACCGTCGTGCCAGGCGAGCTCGGGCGCCTCAAGCTGGGCGAGGGCGTCGGGCAACGACATCCTCAGTTGGGGGTCCGGCCCGGTCAGCGCCACGAGCGTCTCCCACAGCGCGCCCGGGACACCGGCGGGTGCGGCCCCTCCACGCGGCACGTCCTGGGGCCGCACGCCGGTCAGCATGTGGAGGCCGACGCTGCCCAGCGAGTACGCGTCTGAGGCCGGGGCGGGGTCGCCGAGAGCGGCCAACTCAGGCGCGAGATAGCCGGGGGTGCCCGTCACCAGGCCGGTCTCGGTGAAGCGGGGGCCGTCGAGCTCGACGGCGATCCCGAAGTCGGTGAGGTAGGCGTGAGGCCGGCCAGCACCGGTGGCGTCGAGGAGGATGTTGGCCGGCTTGACGTCGCGGTGGATTAGGCGACCCTCGTGGACGGCGATCAGCGCGGAGGCGATCTGACGCAGGACCTCGGCCACGAACAGGGGCGGGAGGGGGCCGTAGTCTCCTACCAGGGTGGCAAGCGAGCCGCCGGCCACGATCGGCATCGTGAAGAGCACCCGATCGTCCTCGCCCGCCCAGCCCAGCGGCATGAGGACGTGCGGGTGGTGGATTCGCAGGCTCTGCTCGCGCACGAACCGCAACAGCGACGTGCTGTGCGACTGGCGCAGGATCTTGGCGGCGACCTCGCGGTTCTGCTTGAGGTCTTCAACCCGCCACACGGTGCCCATGCCGCCCTCACCGATGGGTTCGAGGAGCAGGTAGCGCCCGGCGAACGTCTCAGCCATGGCTGGAGGGGCCGGCCGCGAGCCGCAACAGGGCCGCAAGGTGCGGGGCCGTCGTCGAATCGGCCAGCCGGTTCAGTTCCTCTGGCGTCGCGGAGGCGCGCAGCGCGTCGACGGCGCCGGCGGCGCGCATCGTCGACATGGTCGGCTGGGCATCGTGGATCGCGGCGAGGCGTCGTTCCTTGTCGTCGGCCGACAGGGAGGGCCCGACGACAGCCAGGTCGGCCAGCGACTGGAGGCGTCCGAGCACCGCGGGATTGCCGATCTTCACGCGTCGCGCGCTGATCAGTTGCGACAGCATCGGCGCGGAAAGCCCGAGCACCTCGGCGAGGCGCCCCTGGGTGAGGCCCAGGGCTGAGGTGATGCGCCCGACGATGTCGGCGATCGGCTCGCCGTAGAGCTCACGCTGCGTCTGGCGGTTGACGGCCTCGGCCTCGGGGGTGCTCATCGAGCCTCCTCTATGTATGGGGCACTGCCCGGTAACCTCCACCAGGCCGTGCGCGACCCCAGTATCTATGCGATCCTGCCATGCACTCAGGCCTGGGGCGAGACGGTCCCGACGGCACCCGCGCACTCGGGCTGGCGTCGAGACTGACCGCGCTCTTCAGACTAGCCAAGCCACGGGTCCGGGCGATGGACCGGGCGGCCGTCTGGGCGCAGCGGGCCGAAGAGCCGCTCGCGCTCGCTCAGCAGCCACCGCGGGGTGAACAGCCGGGTCAGGGACGCCGGACGGTTGAGGGCCAGGGCCATCATCGGCACCATCAGCAACGCCATCGTCCCGAGCGCCACCCAGAACACCACGGACAGGACGGCATCGGGGCCGTCAACCAGGATCAGCACCGCGATCGGGACCGCGAGGAGGGAAAGCCAGAGCGCTCCGGCCAAGCGGTGCCCTTCCGGGTCCCAGATCATCCTGCGCCTGAGGCGCGCCCATCGCCCCGCATACGCCAGGGCGCCGACCACGAGGAAGCCGAACATCCCGAAGGAGACCAGTGCGGTCGCGGCCGTCACTCCCCAGCCCATGGCATCGCCTTGCACGCATATTCCCCTTCGGTCGTCGTGCCCTCGTTAGAAAGCACACCACGGTACCCGCTCTGGGCTGTCGCCTGCGCGGCGACGAGGGGCCGACACCTTCAGTCGACGGGTCTGCGTGGCGCAAACTCATCCACGGCTTCTGGATGACGCCGACGGCCGCGGCCGGAAGAGATCAGGAGTATCGGGTGGCGCCGTCCAACCGTCGACGCAGCACCTGCTCGGCCAGGTCGAGCACTCTGGCGTCCCCGGTCAGCACGAAGCCCGCGCTGGCGGCGAGAAACTGTCCGTTGATCTCGAACGCCAGCGCCCGAGGATCCTCACCCAGGAGCCGGCCCTCGCCCTGGGCGGCAACCACGAGTCCGGCGAAGAGCCCGGTGAGGCGCCGCTGGAAGTCGGCGATCGCCTCCCGAACGGGTCCGGGCCGGCTGCCCATCTCGAGCGCCGCGCTGGCGAAGAAGCAGCCGCCGGGGAAGACCCGGTCGCGGAGGTGCTGCACATAGTGATCGCAGAGCGCGAGCAGCTGCGCATGCGCCGATTTCTCCGCCATCGACGGGGTCACCACGACCTCGTCGAAGATCGTCGCGGCCTCCGCCACCGTCGCCAATTGAAGCTCCACCTTGGAGCCGAAATGCGCATACAGACCGCTCTTGCTCATCTTCAGTTCAGCGGCCAGGCCACCGATAGTGAGGCCGTCGATCCCCTCGACTGACGCCAGCCGCGCGGCGGTCTGCAGGATCGCGGCCCGGGTTCGGCGTCCGTCGGAACGCTGGGCTCGGATGGGAGGCGGCGACGAATCTGGTTTCACCCTTGACAAGTTAGCACGAACGGTCGTACTTTTATTGCAGGACGCGACGCCTGAGGAGGCGCTCATGAACAAGGCAGCCATTTCCCTGACAACCGGGCTGGAGGACGCGGAGAAAGTCACGGTGGCGTTCCTCGTCGCCGTCGGAGCCGCCGAGGCCGGCCGAGAGACCTTGATGTTCCTCACCAAGGAAGCCGTCCGGCTGGCGGTGTCAGGGTTCGCCCGAGCCACCGCCTGCGACGGCTGCCCTCCGCTGACCGATCTCATGGACCGCTACGCCGCAGCTGGCGGTCGCTACATCGCGTGCGGTGTGTGCGTAAAGGCCAAGGCCATCGACGCCGGCACGCTGCTGCCCAACGCAGAAGTGGCAGGGACGGTGCAGCTGTGGGAATGGATCGGCGAGGGCGCCACCACCTTCAGCTTCTGAGTGGGCGGATGAACGAAACCATCCCTTGTCCCTAGACCAGGCGGGCGTCACCGGTCAGACCGCGTGGGTCAGCGCTCTGCCGTTCGGGCCGAGCGGGTCCGAGCAGCCGCCCCGCGAGATCCCGTCGTGTCAGGCGATTGGCGGACGCCCCCGGCGTCACCGACCTATGATCGAGAGAAACGACAGTGTCTGGCGGTGATTGCTGTGAAGACGATGACTCGTCTGACCGAGGCCTACAGGGACGCCCGCGTCGAGCTCATCGACGACACCTCCCGCTACGTCATCATGAGCGACTGCCATCGCGGGGACGGCTCCAAGTCCGACGAGTTCCTCAAGAACAAGAACTCGTTCACTGCCGCCATGGACTACTACTGGAAGAACGGCTTCACCTACGTGGAGGCCGGCGATGGCGACGAGCTCTGGGAGCACGACTTCAAGCACATCATCAGGGCCAACCGCGCCGTGTGGGAGCAGCTGCTCCAGTTCCACCAGGCTGGCAGGCTCATCCGGATGTGGGGCAACCATGACCTCGACCTGAGAGACCCCAGGTTCGTACGACAACACCTGTGGACCGCAAAGGACGCGGTGACCGGCGAGATCGGGCCGTTCTTCCACGAACTGGAGGCGGTGGAGGCGGTCGTGTTCCGGCACCGGGAGACCGGGCAGGATGTTCTGCTGGTCCATGGGCACCAGGGCGACTTCCCCAACGATCAGGCCTGGAGGTTCAGCCGGTTCATGATGCGGGCGTTCTGGAGGTATGCGCATGCGTTCGGGTTCCACAGCCCCACCAGCCCCGTTGCCAACTCCTACAAGCGGCACAAGGTGGAGCGCAACTACGTGAAGTGGATCCGCCAGAACCGGATGGCACTCATCTGCGGCCACACCCACCGCGAGAAGTTCCCGCGGGGCAACCAGATGCCCTACTTCAACTCCGGCAGCTGCATCTATCCGTCGCACATCACCGCCCTGGAGATCGAGAACAGCGCCATCTCTCTGGTCAGGTGGCGTGTAGACCCCAACGAGGACGCGATCCTGCAGGTCACCCGCCGGGTGGTGGCGGGACCCGAGCCGCTGTCCACGTACGACCTTCGCCGCTCGTCGACGAGCCACTGACCTGGCACTGGTTGCCTGACCTCTGGGAGCGACGTACACTTTTCTGTACAGGAGGCTGCCATGAAGACAATGAGCTACACGGAATCCCGAGCACGATACGCAGAGGTACTCGACTCGGTCGTCAACGACCGCGAAGAGGTGGTCATCACCCGCGCCGGGCACGACCCCGTGGTGATCGTGTCGCTCGATGACTACGAGTCGTTGCGCGAGACCGCCTACCTCATGCGTTCCCCCGCGAACGCCCGCCGGCTGCTGGACGCCATGGAGCGCCTTGAGGCTGGGCGCGGTGAGGCCCACGATCTGATCGAGACCGACTGACGTGCTGCTCGTCTGGGATGAGAACGCCTGGGACGACTACCTCTGGTGGCAGGCGCAGGACCGGAAGGTCCTCAAGCGGATCAATGCGCTCCTTGCTGACATCCAACGCAACGGCAACGAGGGCATCGGTAAACCGGAGGCGCTCAAGCACGACTTCGCCGGCTACTGGTCCAGACGAATCACCGACGAGCACCGCCTCGTCTACAAGATCGCCGGCGACGAGGTGCGGATCGCCACCTGCCGCTACCACTACGGGTAGCGCAGCACGCCACGGACTCTCTCGGACGACCGGTGTCATGCGACGACAGAATGCGCCTGCAGAGACGCGTTGAACCCGTCCATGACCCCCAGACAGGCACGTGGATCGCCTCGTCTCACTCGAAGTTTGTTCAGTTCTATTCGGGGCGCCAACCGATGAACAAGGTGACTGGAGGGCTAGACTTTGTTTAGTTCATTTTCCTGTTCGTCTGAGTGAACAAAGTCAGGAGAGACAATGGCCCGAGGTCGCCCGTCGCGGGCCACTGTCTATGCCCGGCTCGACAGCCAACTTGCCGAACTACGCACCAGACTCGGAGGGCTCCCCTCTCCCGAGGAGTCTGCGTACGTGTGGACCGACATCTGGCACTTGGAAGCCCACCACTCCACAGCCTTGGAGGGCAACACCCTGGTCCTGCGCGAGGTGGAGACACTCCTCGACCAAGGTCGAGCCGTCGGCGCAAAGCCGCTCAAGGAGTACATGGAGGTCAAGGGCTACGGCGACGCGGCCTCCTGGGTCTACCGCGAAGCGATGGGCGCAGGCGACCGCACCACCGACACACTGATCACCGTCCAGGAAGTTCGCCACATCCACCACCTGGCCATGTCACCGGTGTGGCAGGTCTCCCCCCATCCGGACGCCACCGAGGCCGAATCACCCGGCAACTTCCGGCGCCACGACATCCATCCCTTCACCGCAGGAATGACCCCGCCGTCGTGGCCGCTGGTACCCGCGGGCCTAGACGAATGGGTCGCCACCACCAACACGATCCCGGCCCGGCTGCACGGCGGCGGCAACCTGCCCGAACTGCTAGCCGAGGCACATAACCACTTCGAACGCGTCCACCCGTTCATCGACGGCAACGGCCGCACCGGCCGGCTCGCGCTGAACCTCGTGCTCGTCAGACTCGGGCACCCGCCGGTGGTGATCCTCAAGGAACAGCGAGCCGCCTACCTGCGGGCCATGCAAGAAGCAGACAAGGGCGACGTCGGACCCCTCGGCGAAATCCTCGCCCGCGGAATGATAGACAACCTGAACCGCTTCATCATCCCCAGCGTGGCCGGGCCCGCGAAACTCGTCCCCATCGCGGCCCTCGTCGACGCCGACCTCAGCCTCGTCGCCATTCGCGCCGCCGCCCAACGCGGACGCCTCGAAGCCCACCAACGCAGCGACGGGCAGTGGCTCAGCTCCCGACGAGCCGTCGACACCTACAAAGAGTCACGCCGCCAGGGAGCCCGTCTCACCACAAGCAGGCCAGCCCGTCAGCCCCGGAGTACCCAGGCCAGGCCCAGCGGAAACGATTGAACAAGATGCGGGTAGGTTGATTGACGTGCGGATCTTGGTCACCGGATCGGCCGACGGCCTCGGCAAGGCGGCGGCACAGGAGCTCCTCCGGGCCGGACACGATGTCGTCGTCCACGTGCGCCAGCCCGATCGTCGCGACGCGGTCCGCGACCTCCTCGACCGGGGGGCCGAGCTGGTGATCGGGGACCTCGCCGACATGGCGCAGACCCGCCAGGTCGCCGACCAGGTGAACGCGCTGGGCCGGATGGATGCTGTCATCCACAACGCGGGCGTGGGCTCGGGACCAGCGGTGATCCCGGTCAACGTCGTGGCCCCCTACCTCCTCACCGCCTGCATGCTGCGCCCGGAACGGCTCGTCTACCTCAGCAGCGGCATGCACCGCGGCGGCCGGCCGAACCTCACGCACATCGACTGGGCGGGCACCCGGGCCGGGAACTACTCCGACAGCAAACTGTTCGTGACCACCCTCGCGATGGCGGTGGCCCGGCTGTGGCCCGACACAGCCAGCAACGCCGTCGACCCAGGCTGGGTGCCCACCAGGATGGGAGGACCTTCAGCGCCGGACGACCTGCGCCTCGGACACCTCACCCAGGAATGGCTCGCCACCAGCGATGACCCCCGAGCCCGGAGCACCGGCGGCTACTGGCACCACCAACGCCTTGCCACGGCGCACCCCGCGGTCCACGACGAAGACTTCCAACGCCGGCTCCTCGACGAACTCGCCCGCTTCACCGGCATCACCCTCTAAGGAACCGCTGATGAATGGCGCTACTGGGCTGGAGATCGGCTGAGTCTGGTCTGTGAGGCTTCGGTCGGGCCCGGGAGTGGTTCCTTCTGGCCTTCGGCCCCTCGTGTATGGGGGCTTCGGGCC
>NZ_JACJGA010000015.1:0-18079 GCF_014164725.1 Tessaracoccus sp. MC1627
AACGATGTGACCTTCGCGCCGGCGTTGGCGCCCTTGTCGGTGGGGACACTCAAGTGCGCATCGCCCAGGTCCTGCAGCCCCGCAGCTTGGGCCAGTCTCATCGTCGGGACCAGCCCAGCGGCCGACACAAGATTCGGGTCATCGAAGCTGACAGAAACAGCGTGAGGAGTATGAGAGAGTTGCATCTGACGGATGCTCTTCCTACTTGGTGATTTTTGACTCTAGACAAGTCCCAATATCCCAGTAGCAAGGGCATTCGTTCGTCACGGCACGCTCAACCCACCCAACCCATCGGTGGATCGAGGCTTAGGCGAAAGGGCCGATGCGGGTCCCAGGGCGCCGCTCCTACGGTCGAAGGCATCACCATCGGCTCGAGAAGGAGACTCCCATGTCCCGCCCCCTCACCCTGCTGGCCCTCGTGTGGGCACCGTTCCTGTCGATCTTCGTGTTCGCGTCCCAGGGGGACACGAGTGCCCTGCACATCGCCTCCCACCTCCTGGCGCTCGCCCTGCTCATCCCCGCGTCCCTCCTCACGTGGCGGATGCGGCCGGAGGCGCCCGGGAGGGCGTCGCGGTGGATCCTGACCATCCTCTCGGCCAGCGTGCCGGTCGCGGCGCTCGGCCACGTGGGCGAGCTGGCCGTGGCAGTTCTCCGGCTGGCCGAGGACGGCTGGGTGAACCTCGACACGGCCGATATCTGGGAGCACGGCCCGCACGTCACGATCGCCAGTGTGACGATCCCGGCGATGATGCTGAGCATGCTGCTGACCGTCGCCCTGGCGGCTCTCTCGCTGCTCGGTCGACGCTCCAGGCCCGGGACCGTCGAGCCAAGCCACCCCACAATCTGAGCGGCCGGAGGGAGTGGCCCGTCCCGCCGCTATGGTGACCCCATGGAGATCGACATCCACACCACTGCCGGTCGGATCGCGAATCTCGGAGTGCGCATCGATGAAGCTGTGCACGCCGGTTCGGCCGAAGCGGTGGAGAAGCAGCATGCCAAGGGGAAGATGACCGCCCGAGAGCGGATCATGGCCCTCCTCGACGAAGGAAGCTTCGCCGAGTTCGACCAGTTCTCACGTCACCGCACCACCGCCTTCGGGATGGACGCCCGCCGTCCGTTCGGCGACGGCGTCATCACCGGCACCGGCTCCATCCACGGCCGCCCGGTGTGCGTGTTCAGCCAGGACGTCACCATCTTCGGTGGCGCGCTGGGCCAGGTGTACGGCGAGAAAATCGTGAAGATCCAGGACTTCGCGCTCAAGACGGGGGTGCCGATCATCGGCATCAACGAGGGCGGCGGGGCCAGGATCCAGGAAGGGGTGGTCTCGCTCGCGCTCTACGGGGAGATCTTCAAGCGCAACACGCGCGCCTCGGGCGTGATTCCGCAGATCTCGCTCATCATGGGCGCGGCCGCCGGCGGCCACGTCTACGGGCCGGCCCTGACGGACTTCGTCGTCATGGTGGACAAGACCTCGCAGATGTTCATCACCGGCCCGGAGGTCATCAAGACCGTCACCGGCGAGGACGTCTCCATGGAGGAGCTCGGCGGCGGCCGCACCCACAACACCAAGTCCGGCAACGCCCACTACCTCGCCGCGGACGAGAACGACGCCATCGAGTACGTCCGTGAACTGCTCACCTACCTGCCGCAGAACAACCTGGAGGATCCGCCGCTCTTCGACGACGAGGAGGTGGACCTCACCATCACCGATCACGACCGCGAGCTCGACCTGCTCGTCCCCGATGCGGCCAACCAGCCCTACGACATGCGCGAGGTCATCCGCAACGTCCTCGACGACGACGAGTTCCTCGAGGTCATGCCGCTGTTCGCGGGCTCGATCATCGTGGGCTTCGGCAGGATCGAGGGCCGCTCCATCGGCATCGTCGCCAACCAGCCCACCGTGTTCGCGGGCTGCCTGGACATCGACTCGGCGGAGAAGGCGGCGCGGTTCGTCCGCACCTGCGACGCGTTCAACATCCCCGTCCTCACCTTCGTCGACGTGCCCGGCTTCCTGCCCGGCGTCGGCCAGGAGCACCAGGGGATCATCCGCCGCGGCGCCAAGCTGATCTACGCGTACGCGGAGGCGACCGTGCCACTGCTGACGGTGATCACCCGCAAGGCCTACGGCGGCGCGTACGTGGTGATGGGCTCCAAGCACCTGGGCGCCGACATCAATCTCGCCTGGCCCACCGCGCAGATCGCGGTCATGGGCGGTCAGGGCGCGGTCAACATCCTTTACCGCAAGCAGATCGCTGCGGCCGAGGACCCGGACACCGAGCGCGCCCGGCTCATCCAGGAGTACGACGATGAGCTCACCAACCCCTACGTGGCGGCGGACCGCGGATACATCGATCAGGTGATCTACCCGCACGAGACGCGGGCACAGGTGATCCGGGCTCTGCGGCTGCTGCGCAGCAAGCGCGAGGCCCTCCCGCCGAAGAAGCACGGGAACATTCCGCTATGACCGAGCCGATGGCCCTGCGCGGCGCGCACCTGAGCGAGGAGGAGGTGGCGGCCGTCGTCGCGGTGCTCCACGCCTCCGCGGGGGCGGAGCAGCTCCGCTCACCGGACGACAGGCCGCTGGCCGGCGGCTGGAAGTCCTACTATCGCACCGTCCGCTCGCCGCTCATGGGCGGGCGGGACGCCTGGCGGACCTACCACAGGATGTGACGATGCGCTTCATCCTCGCCTCCAAGTCCCCCGCGCGGCTTGCTGTGCTGCGCCGGGCCGGGCTTGACCCTGAGGTGATCGTCTCCGGATTCGACGAGCGCCAGGTCCTCGACCCGGTGCCCACCAGGCTCGCCGCCCGGCTCGCCGAGTTCAAGGGCGCCGCGGTCATCCCGCAACTCCACGGCGACTTCGTGCTCCTCGCCTGCGACTCGGTACTCGAGTTCGAGGGCCGCGCGCACGGCAAGCCCGGATCGCGGGAGGCGGCGACCGAGCGGTGGCGGCGGATGCGCGGTCGCGAGGGTCTCCTGCATACCGGTCACTTCGTCGCGGTCCGGCAGGGCGGCGAGGAGACGCGCTCCATCCAGGTGGGGTCCACCGTGGTGCGGTTCGCGGACCTGCCCGACGACGAGATCGAGGCCTACGCGGCCACCGGCGAGCCGCAGCGGGTCGCCGGCGGGTTCACCATCGACGGGCGAGGCGGCGCCTACGTCACCTCCATCGAGGGCGATCCCTACAACGTCGTCGGGGTGTCGCTGCCGCTGTTCCGGCAGATGGTCATCGACGCCGGCGTGCCCTGGCAGTCGCTCTGGCGCTGAACGGGCGCCAGTACAGTTGGCCCGTGCTCCGGATCACCCTCGCCGTCGTCGGCCTGCTCGCGGTGGCGGGCTGCTCGGCGCCGCCGCTCCCGTCCACGCCGACGCCGTCGGTGACCGTCAGCGCCCTCACCGAGGCACCGGCCGACGGCGTGCTGCTCTCGGATCTCGGTTTCCTCAACGCGCCTGCCGGCTTCTCGATTCCGCGGGACGCCGAGATTGAGGAGCGGGTGGACAGCGGCAACAACATCACGGTCGTCCTGAGCTCCCCGACCGGCGACGAGGTGGCCGAGTATCTGCGCCGCCACCTCCCCGCCATGGGCTTCACCGTCACAGCAGACGCGGGAGGGTCGCTGCTGTTCGAGTCGGCGGTCCACGACGGCGCGTTCACCGTCACCGGGGAGCTGTCGGCGCTCAGCCTGCGCACAGACCGCGGCGCCTAGGCTGAGGCCATGGAACTGCTGACCCTGGTGGTGTACGCCGTCGCGGGATTCCTCGCGGGCACCGCACTGTCGATCACCATCTCGGTAGTGATGAGCTTCATCGTGCGCCGCAGGAAGGGACTCGCGTTCGTGTCGCGGCGCCTCAAGGTGCCCCAACGGCTGCTCTTCACGCTCGCCGGAACGGGCCTCGGTGTGGCCATCGCGACGGCCGACCCTGAACCGACGTGGCGGCCCCTCTTCATGCAGGGCCTGCTCATCGTGATCATTCTGGCCGGTGCCTACCTGGGCACGGGCGTGATCAAGGCGGTGGAGGACGGCATCGTCGCCGGTGCACGGGAGGAGGAGGGCACCGACACATCGCGCTTCCGCCGGGTACGCACCCAAATGCAGGTGGTGGCCCGGGTCCTGATCGCGGTGCTCTGGACCATCGCCCTGGGCTGGGCGCTCTTCACCTTCCCCGCGTTGCGCACTCTGGGCGCGTCGCTGTTCGCGTCGGCGGGTCTGCTGTCCATCGTCGCCGGCCTGGCCGCGCAGTCGACGCTGTCCAACGTGTTCGCCGGCATGCAGCTGGCCTTCAGCGACGCGCTGCGCGTGGGAGATCTGGTGGTCTTCGACGGCGAGATGGGCACGGTGGAGGAGATCACCCTCACCTATGTGGTCGTGGGCACCTGGGATCAGCGCCGCTGGATCGTGCCCAGCACGTCGTTCACCACCCAGGCCTTTGAGAACTGGACCCGCGGGCAGGCCCATCTGTACGGCACCGTGGAGTTCGATCTGGACTGGCTGGTTCCCGTCGAGGCGATGCGCGTGGAGCTCCACCACATCGTCGAGGCCAGCCCCCTGTGGGACAGGAAGACCGTGAGCCTGCAGGTCACCGACGCCACCGGTGGGCCCGTGCGGCTGTACGCCGTGGTCTCGGCCGCAAGCTCCGGCGACCTGTGGGATCTGCGCTGCCACGTCCGGGAACAGCTCATCTCGTGGGTCCAGCGGCACGCGATCTACGCGCTCCCACGCACCCGCCTCGAGCCGGAGACCACCCCGGCACCGCCCATTGAGGAGCGCGACGAGTTCGTGGGCCAGATGGTCACGGAGTACGAGGCGGAGAAGGCCCAGGCGGAGTCGGGCATCGAGACCGCCGTCATGCCCGCCGTCCGCCAGGGGGAGGCCCCGCCGCGACCCTGGTTCCAGGCCCTGCGGGACCGCTGACCGGGTTCGGGTCCAGTGTCGCGGACCTGTCGCCGCGTGGCCCCCTGGCGTGGATAGACTCCTGACAAAGCCAAATAGAGGAGGTCCTAGAGTGGGCAACGTCGCCGTCTCCAAGGTTCTGGTCGCCAACCGAGGCGAGATCGCCGTCCGTGTCATCCGCGCCGCACGGGACGCGGGCATCGCGTCGGTGGCCGTCTACGCGGACTCGGATTCCGAATCGCTCTTCGTCAAGCTCGCGGACGAGGCGTTCGCCCTCAACGGCGCCACCCCTGCAGACACCTACCTCAACATCCCCAAGCTGCTCGACGTTGCCGCCCGCTCCGGCGCCAACGCGGTGCACCCCGGCTACGGCTTCCTCGCGGAGAACGCGCACTTCGCCCAGGCCGTCATGGACGCCGGCCTGATCTGGATCGGCCCTCCCCCGGCAGCCATCGAGGCGCTCGGAGACAAGGTCCAGGCCCGCCACATCGCGCAGAGGGTAGGGGCGCCGCTGGTGCCCGGCACCGCTGATCCGGTCGCCAACGCCGAGGAGGCGGTCGCGTTTGCGACTGAGCATGGCCTCCCGATCGCCATCAAGGCCGCGTTCGGCGGCGGCGGTCGCGGCCTGAAGGTGGCCCGGACGCTGGAGGAGGTGCCGGAGATGTTCGAGTCCGCCACCCGCGAGGCCGTCACCGCCTTCGGACGCGGCGAATGCTTCGTCGAGCGGTACCTGGACAAGCCGCGCCACGTGGAGACACAGTGCCTGGCAGACAGCCACGGCAACGTCGTGGTGGTGTCCACCCGGGACTGCTCGCTACAGCGGCGGCACCAGAAGCTCGTCGAGGAGGCGCCAGCGCCCTTCCTCACCGAGCATCAGGTGTCCCGGCTGTATGAGTCGAGCAAGGCCATCCTCCGGGAGGCGGGGTACGTGGGCGCCGGCACCTGCGAGTTCCTCGTCGCCCTCGACGGCACCATCTCGTTCCTCGAGGTCAACACCCGCCTCCAGGTGGAGCACCCGGTCTCGGAGGAGGTCACCCGGATCGACCTCGTGCGGGAGATGTTCCGCATCGCCGCCGGCGAGGAGCTCGGCTACCCGGACCCGGATGTGCACGGCCACTCCATCGAGTTCCGCATCAACGCCGAGGACGCCGGCCGCAACTTCATGCCCGCCCCTGGCACCCTGGTCAAGTGGCACGCCCCCACCGGGCCTGGTGTCCGGGTCGACGAGGGCTACCACGTGGGCATGACGGTGCCAGGCGCGTTCGACTCGCTGGTGGCGAAGCTGATCGTCACCGGGGCGGACCGAAAGCAGGCGATCGCCCGCTCCCGTCGCGCCCTGGCGGAGCTGCAGATCGAGGGCATGCCCACCGTCGTGCCGTTCCATCAGGCCGTGCTCAACGATCCGGCCTACACGGCCGAGGACGGCAACTTCGGGGTGCACACGCGCTGGATCGAGACCGAGTTCACCGGTGAGATCGCTCCCTACACCGGAGTTCTGGGCGAGGCCGACGATGCGCCCGAGCCGGAGACCATCACGGTGGAGGTCAACGGCAAGCGGGTGGAGGTGAAGCTGCCAGGCGGCTTCGGGGCCCGTCCCGCCTCGTCGAAGGCGGTGAGGAAGCCCACCAAGCGTGACCGCGGCGGCAGCAGGGTTTCGGCCCCGTCGGGCAACGCGCTCACCTCCCCGATGCAGGGCACCATCGTCAAGGTGGCCGTCGAAGAGGGGCAGCAGGTCGGCGAGGGCGAGACCATCGCGGTGATCGAGGCCATGAAGATGGAGCAGCCGCTCAACGCCCACCGCGACGGCGTCATCGTCGGACTGAAGGTGGAGGCGGGCCAGGCGGTCACCGCCGGGGAGGTGCTCTGCGAGATCGTCGACGCCGAGTGAGCCACGCTTGAGGCCGGGGTTATCGTAGAGAGCATGTTCTCCGGTCTGTTCACCATGATCATGGTGATGGTTGTGGTCAGCATCATCGTGTCCATGACCTCGCGTCGCTCGGCGCCGCCGCCGCATCAGATGCACCGCTGGAACGACCCCTACGCGCTCCCGCAGTCCGGATACCAGCAGCCCACCCCGTATCACCAGCCCAACCCCTACCCACAGCCGGTCTATCCCATCAGCCCCGGCGCGCGGGCGGCCCTGGACGCAGACATCACCACCTTCGGCGGCGAGTTGAGAGACCTGGACCTGGACGTGGTGGGCCGAGAACTCGACGCCGGCGCCCAGGCCGACTACACGCGGGCACTGGACGCCTATGACGGCTCCAAGAACCAACTGGAGCGCGCTCAGACCGACGCCGATGTGCGACGCATCGCGGAGATCCTCGAGGACGGCCGGTTTGCGGTTGCCTCCGTGAAGGCCCGGGTCAACGGGCACCCGCTGCCGGAGAAGAGGCCGCCGTGCTTCTTCGACCCGGCACACGGTCCCTCGACGCAGAACGTGCACTGGGCGCCGCCTGGGGGCGCTGTCCGCGAGGTTCCCGCGTGCGCCTCGGACGCCCAACGAGTCATGACGGGCCTGGATCCCTCGATCCGGCTGGTCCCCATGGGAGCCCGCCAGGTGCCGTACTGGGAGAATCAGCAGTACGCTCCCTGGGCCCAGGGCTACTACGGCCGATACGGCATGGACCCCGCGTTGCGCCAGATCACGCACGGCGCCCTCATGATCGGCGGCTTCTCGCTCCTCATGGGGCTCCTGGACGACTGACGTCCGGACTGTCCACCTCGCTCAGGTGGTCAGGAGCGCGCCGTCGCGGTTGTGCAGGCGGCGGGCCGCCTCCGCGATCGAGCCGGACATGGACGGGTAGACGGTGAAGGCCTGGCTGAAGTCGTCCACGGTGACCTTCTGCGCCACCGCGATCGACACCGCGTGGATGAGCTCCGAGGCGCGCGGCGCCACCACCACGCCGCCGATGATGATGCCGGTGGTGGGCAGGCAGAACAACTTGACGAATCCGTCGGTGAAGCCCTGCATCTTCGAGCGGGCGTTCGACGCCAACGGCAGCAGCACCGACGCAACCCGGACGTCGCCGGTATCGGCCTGCTCCTGGGTGATGCCGACGGTGGCGATCTCCGGCGTGGTGAACACGTTCGACGACACTCGGCGCAGATCCATGGGCGTCACCGCGTCGCCCAGCGCATGCCACATCGCGATGCGGCCCTGCATCGCGGCCACCGACGCCAAGGCGAAGACGCCGGTCACGTCGCCCGCCGCGTAGATGTTACGCACGCTGGTGCGCGAGACGCGGTCCACCGAGATGTGTCCCGACGGGGTCATCGCCACCCCCGCCTCCTCGAGCCCGAGCCCGGCGGAGTTGGGGATGGCGCCCACCGCCATGAGGCAGTGCGAGCCGCGAACCTCACGGCCGTCCTCCAGCGACACCACCACCTCGTCGCCCTCACGGCGCGCCGCGTAGGCGCGCGATTCGCTCATGATCTCCATGCCCCGGCGTTCAAAGGCGCGCTGCAGGACGGCGGCCGCGTCCTGGTCCTGGCCGGGCAGCACCTGCTTGCGCGAGGACACCAGCACCACGTCACAGCCGAGTCCGTCGTAGGCGGAGGCGAACTCCGCGCCGGTCACGCCCGATCCCACGACGATCAGCCTCTCCGGCACCTCGCTCAGGTTGTAGACCTGTTTCCAGTTGAGGATCCGCTCCCCGTCGCAGGCCGCCTCAGGCAACTCGCGGGGCGTGGTGCCCGTGGCCAGGAGGACGATGTCGGCGTCGAAGCTCTGCTCGCCGGCCCCGGTGCTGGCCACCACGCGGGTGGCGCCGTCGAGGCGGGCGCTGCCGGCCACGAGGTGCACCCCGTCCTGCCGGAGGCGCTGAGCGATGTCTGCCGACTGGGCCTTGGCCAGGGTGAGGACGCGCTCGTTGACCTCCGCCAGGTCCACCCGCACCACGTCCGAGACATCCGTCGCCGCGATGTGAAGGCCGAGCTGGCGGGCGCTCTCGATGCGGACCATGACCTCGGCCGTGGCGATCAGCGTCTTCGACGGCACACAGTCGCTCAGCACAGCGGCTCCGCCCATGCCGTCCCGTTCGATCAGGGTGACCTCGCCGCCGAGCTGGTTGGCCACGAGCGCAGCCTCGTAGCCGCCGGGTCCGCCACCGATGATCACTACCTTCGTCACGTGCCCATCCTTCCACAGCGCCCGGGGTGGGGAGCCTGGCACGCGCCTATGCTGGACCGGGTGAGCGAACCCTTCGAGCATGTGGTGACCGGCCACGGCGGGATGCTTGTGCTGGCCGGCACGGCCGCCTGGAGGTGCTCTGGATGAACGAGTTGCTGACCCGCGCCCAGGAGTGGCGCGACGCTGACCCGGACCCCGACACCGCCGGCCGGCTGGACGAGCTGATCGTCCGGGCCCAGGCCAACGACCACACCATCCGCGAGCCCGCCCTCACGGAGCTCGCCTCCGCCTTCGCGGGACCGCTCGAGTTCGGCACGGCCGGCCTCCGCGGACCTCTCGGGCCGGGACCGGCTCGGATGAACCGTGTGGTGGTGACGCAGGCCGCGGCCGGCTTCGCCCTCTGGCTCTCCGCGAACGGCCACTCCGGCGGCCGTGTCATCGTCGGATACGACGCCCGGCACAAGTCCGACGAGTTTGCCCGCGACACCGCCGAGGTGATGGCCGGTGCAGGATTCGACGTGCTCTGGACCAGCGAGCCCATCCCCACCCCCGTCGTCGCCTTCGGCATCCAGCACTTCGGCTGCGTCGCGGGCGTGGTGGTCACCGCGTCCCACAACCCGTCAGCGGACAACGGCTACAAGGTCTTCCTCGGCGACGGCTCGCAGATCGTGCCGCCGACGGACGCCGAGATCGCCGCGAAGATCGCCGTCGTGGCCGATCACGGGTGGGCCAAGCTCCCCCGTTCGGAGGTGCGCCGCGACATCACCGCCGAGCTCCTGGACGCATACGTGGCGCGGGCGGCCTCCCTGTACCCGGCCGATTCCGCGCGGGAGCTGGTCTGGGTCCACACAGCGCTGCACGGCGTCGGCGCGAAGACGGTGCGGCGGGTCGCGGAGGCCGTCGGGCTCCCCGCCCCCGTCGAGGTGGCGCAGCAGGCTGAGCCCCACCCCGAGTTCCCCACCGTCGCGTTCCCCAACCCGGAGGAGAAGGGCGCGATCGACCTGGCGCTGGCCTTGGCGGAGGCCGAGGGCGCGGACGTGGTGATCGCCAACGACCCGGACGCGGACCGCTGCGCAGTGGCCGCGGTGGTCGACGGTGTGTGGCGGATGCTCACCGGCGATGAGCTGGGCGCCATCCTCGGTCACGACGCGATCGCACGCGGGGTACCCGGCACGTTCGCGAACTCCGTGGTCTCCGCGACGCTGCTCGGCAGGATGGCCCGCCGCGCGGGTCGCCTGCACGTGACCACGTTGACGGGGTTCAAGTGGATCGGCCGCGTGCCGGACCTGGCCTTCGGCTATGAGGAGGCCATCGGCTACTGCGTCGATTCGCGCGCGGTCCCGGACAAGGACGGGATCACCGCCGCGCTGACGGTGCTGCGGATCGTTGCCGACCTCAAGGTCTCGGGCCGCGCGTTGGCGGACCTGCTCGACGACATCGCCCGCGAGCACGGCCTGACCGCCACCTCCCAGCTGTCGGTGCGCGTGGCCGACCGGTCCCTGATCGCCGACGCCATGACGCGGCTGAGGCGCAACCCGCCGTCGGCGCTCCTCGGGGCCCCGGCGACGGTGCTGGACCTCGCCCACGGCTCGGACACGCTGCCCCCCACCGACGCCATCGAACTCACTGGTGAGCGGGTGCACGTGGTGGCCCGCCCCTCGGGCACCGAGCCCAAGTTGAAGTGTTACCTGGAGGTCCGGCTGGACGCCGAGGAGTCCGTCGACGTGCGCGCGGCGCGGCTGGCCGCGGCGGGACGGCTGGCCGAACTGCGGCGGGAGATGGCAGCCGCACTCGGGGTGGAGGGCTGATCCAGCGCCCGCTGTTCGGCGGCATGGATACAGTTGATTCCATGACGAAGCTTCGCGCCGGTCTCCTCGCTCTACTGATCGCCCTCGCCGTGGCCTGGGTGGGGGTGGTGCCGGCGGCCGCCGACGACTCAGCGCCCATTACCCGCTACGACGTGGACGTGGTCCTGAGGACCGACGGTGTCGCGGGCGTCACCATCGACTTCACCATGGATTTCTCGGCGCTGAGGGGCCGCGGGCCCTACATCCTGCTGCCGACGTTGCAGGAGGACGGCGCGAACCCCGACGAGAACTATGTGTTCAGGTACTCCAACATCTCGGTCTCCTCGTCGACGGGGGCCAACACCCAGGTCCTCCAGGAACAGGACGCCGATATGTTGTCGCTGCGCATCGGCAACGAGAACATCTTCAACACCACCCCTGAGGACTACACCCTCACCTACGACGTGACCGGCCTGATCGCCACGGATCACCCTGTCAGCGGCCTCGATGAGTTCAACTGGGACGTCATCGGCCCCGGCTGGGAATCGCGGTTCTCCAACATCACCGTCGACGTCACCGGACCCGCCGGGCTCGAGCAGGTGGCCTGCTTCTACGGTCCCACCGCCGACACCCCGTGTGAGGCGACACAGTCGGTTGACGCGGCCACCTACACGCTGGCCTCGCTGCCGCCCAACACTCGGATGCAGGTGGTGGCGGGCTACCCGGCCGGTACCTTCCCCGGCGTGACGCAGGAGAAGGCCCGCCGGGTGACCGCGGCCAACGCCTTCGAGCTCACCCCCGCCACCGGTGCCGTGACCGGCGCAGGTCTGATCGCCGCCATCGTCGGGCTGATCGCAGTGCGTCGGCGTCATGCCCGAGACGACGTCTATCTGGGGCTCACCCCCGGCCTCACCCCGCTTTCCGGCCAGGAGGAGCGGGTAGGGACGCGCAGCGGCAAGTTCCCGGTCACTGTCCAGTTCCACCCGCCGAAGGGCGCCACCCCTGGTGAGATCGGCACTCTCATGGACACCACGGCGGACAACGTCGACGTGTCCGCCACCATCGTGGATCTCGCAGTCCGCGGCTATCTGCGCATCATCTCGCAGTCGAAGAAGGACTTCACGCTGGAGGCGCTGCACGCGCCGCCCGGACCCCTGGAGCCGTTCGAGGAGAAGCTGCTGGCCGATCTGTTCCAGGGACGCAGCGTGAGGACGTCGAAGGAGCTGAGCAAGGCGAAGTTCGCCGAGGTGCTGCCGGACGCCCGCAACGGCCTGTACTCCTCCGTCGTGGCCAAGGGCTGGTTCAAGGGCAACCCCACCACCGCACAGATGGTGCCCATCGTGCTGGGTGGCCTGGCGATCGGCGCCGGCCTCCTCTTTGCCTTCGTGGGAGCCGCTGTGGGATGGGGCCTCATCGGCATCCCGCTGGCCGTCTTCGGGATCGGCCTCATCGTGATGTCCAGCAAGTTCCGCAAGCGTACCGCCACCGGCTCGGCCTACCTCGCGCAGGCCAAGGGCTTCGAGTTGTACCTGCGTACCGCAGAGAAGGACACGCTGCAGTTCGAGGAGGGGGAGGACATCTTCAGCAAGTACCTCCCCTACGCGATGGTGTTCGGCGTCGCGGACCGCTGGTCCAAGCTGTTCGCAGACCTCGGCGCGCAGGGCCTCTACCAGGCCAACACCTCGTGGTACGTGGGCGCGGACCTCATGCACGGCTACTACTTCGCCAGCGCGATGAACAACCTCACCCACTCCATGTCGGACGCCATGCAGGCCGCCCGGATGGACGGGATGAGCTCGGCCACCGGCGGCTCCAGCGGCTTCTCCGGGTTCAGCGGGGGTGGCGGCTTCGGCGGCGGTGGCGGCGGCTCCTGGTGAGGATCAGCCGGGGATCGGGGCCCAGCTCGGGCCGGTGACGCCCAGGGTGTCGTCGAGCTTCGCGAACAGCGGGGACGGCTTCGCCAGGGGCGTGCCGGCCGCGATCGGCCGCGACTCCCACACGGCCTGCTGGCCGGCGTAGTCGCCCTGCAGTGTCGGGTAGGTGAGGTCGCCTTCGCTGACTTCGACGATCTGCGGCTGCGCGGCCCACACGCCCTGCCCCCCCAATGCCTCGAAGACCTTCTGCGCGGAGTGCGGCAGGTAGGGGGTGAGCAGCGTGTTGCAGTCCGAGACCACCTGGAGGGCGACGTGGAGGACGGTGTCGCGGCGGGCGGCGTCGTCCTTGAGCTTCCACGGCTCCTGATCGGAGAGGTACTTGTTGGCCAGGCCGACGATGCGCATGGCCTCCGTGATGCCGGCCTTGAATCGGCGGGCAGCGATGTGCTCACCCACCACCTCGAACGCGGTGCGCGACTCGTCGAGGAGCGCGCTGTCTGCGTCGGTCAACTCGCCTGCCGCGGGCACGGAGCCCACGTTTTTGTGTGCCATCGAGATGGAGCGGTTGACCAGATTGCCCCACTCGTTGGCGAGCTCGAAGTTGGTCCGGCGGACGAACTCGTCCCAGGTGAAGTCCGTGTCCTGGTTTTCGGGCCCGGCCATGGCGATGTAGTAGCGCAACGCATCCGGTCCGAACTCGCCGAGGAAGTCTCCGACGAAGATCGAGGCGCCGCGCGAGCTGGACACCTTGGAGCCCTTCATCGTCATGAACTCTGAGCTGACCACCTCGGTGGGCAGCTGCAACTCCCCCAGCGACGGGCGGATCTCGCCGCCCCTGGTCCCCTGGCCGTTGGCGCCGAGCAGGATGCCCGGCCAGATCACCGAATGGAAGACGATGTTGTCCTTGCCCATGAAGTAGTAGGACCGGGCCTCGGGGGAGTTCCAGTACGCGCGCCACGCCTCCGGGTCCCCGGTGCGCCTGGCCCATTCAACCGAGGCGGAGAGGTAGCCGATCACGGCGTCGAACCACACGTAGATGCGCTTCATGGGGGCATCGCGCCAGCCGTCGAGGGGCACGGGGACTCCCCAGTCGAGGTCGCGGGTGATGGCGCGTGGCCTGATCTCCGCCAGGAGATTGTGGGAGAACTTGAGCACGTTGGGCCGCCAGTCCTCGCGGCTGTCGATCCACTGGCCCAGCATCGGGGCGAGCGCGGGCAGATCGAGGAAGAAGTGCTCTGTCTCGACGAACTGCGGCGTCTCGCCGTTCATCTTGGACTTCGGGTTGATCAGGTCCGCCGGGTCGAGCTGGTTGCCGCAGCTGTCGCACTGGTCTCCGCGGGCGTTGTCGTAGCCGCAGAGAGGGCAGGTGCCTTCGATGAATCGGTCCGGCAGCGTTCGGCCCGTTGATGGCGAGATGGCGCCCATCTGGGTCTTGGCCGTGACGTAGCCGTTGTCGTACAGGGCGGTGAAGAGGTCCTGCACCACGCGGTAGTGGTTGGGCGTGGTGGTGCGGGTGTACAGGTCGTAGGACAGGCCCAACCCCTGCAGATCCTCAACGATCTGCCGGTGGTACTTGTCCGCCGTCTCGCGAGGGGTGAGCCCCTCCGCGTCCGCCTTCACCTGGATGGCCGTGCCGTGCTCGTCGGAGCCCGACACCATGAGCACGTCGTGGCCGGCCATCCGCATGTAGCGCGAGAACACATCGGAGGGGACGCCGAATCCGGAGACGTGACCGATGTGGCGGGGGCCGTTGGCGTAAGGCCAGGCGACGGCGGCAAGAACGTGACTCATGCGCGCCATCCTATCGGCGCGCCGAGGCCTCACTCACGCGGCAGAACGGTGAGCACCCGCTCGATGTGCTCGCGGAACTCCCCCATGAACGCGGTGAGCACTTCCCTGAGTCCGTCGTCGGTGATCGTCCCGTCGGCGTCGATGCTGGAGCCGTCGAGCTTGATGTAGGCCTCCGGGGCGGTCATCAGGCGGGCGTTGCAGAACGCGAGGACCGCACGGAGGCTCTGCTGGGCCACCGCCGTGCCGATGTTGCCGATGGAGGCGCCGATGATCGCCGCCGGCATGTGGTCGAACGAGTTCTGGCCCCAGGGCCGCGATGCCCAGTCGATGGCGTTCTTCAGCGCCCCGGGGATGGAGCGGTTGTACTCTGGCGTGACGAACAGCACGGCCTGGGCGGAGGCGAGCGCGGACTTCAGCGCCTGCGCCTCTGCGGGGTAGGCGGCGTCGTGGTCGGGCGAGTAGAGCGGTAGGTCACCGATCGGGATCTCCGTGAACTCCAGGTCCGGGGGCGCCACCGCGATGAGGGCCTTGGACAGCACGCGGTTGATGGATGTCGAGGACAGGCTCCCGACGAAGTACCCGACGCGGTAGGTGGTCATGACGGTTCCCTTCCGCCGCTCGGCCGGGGCGGCCGTGGCCGGCCACTCGGACTCTACCGACCGTCGACGCGCACCGGGTCGGGTTCGAACTCCGGGCTGGATCAGACCTGCCGGGTGGCCTGGGTGAATCGCAGCGACCAGCCCGCAGGGAGTTCCACCCACAGCCCCGAACACGTGAGGTCCTGCTGCGCCCACCGCACCAGACCGGCCCCGGCCGTCACCGTGTCGACGGCGAGGAACCGCACCTCATCGGCCGCTGGCCAGGGCAGATCCCAGGTCTGGGCGCCGTCGGCGCCGTGCGCGACGAAGTCGCGGTGGAGCCTGGCCGCTGCAGGGTCGGAGACTGCTTCCCGGGTGAGGCGAACGAGAGCGGCTTTGGTGCGCGGTGACGCGGAACCCGGCACTGGCGCCGGCACGGGCTCCTCGGGGGGCGCTGTGGAAAAGAGGTCGGGTTCCGGCTCGGTCTGCCCCACCGAGAAGTCCCGGCGCCCGGGGGGACGGTGGGTGTCCGGGAAACCCGGGCCATGGTTGACGGGGTCTCCGCGCTGAAAGGCGGTGGCCGCTGCACGGGCCCGCTCGTCCGCGGCCTCGTTCATCGAGTGTCCGGCGTGGCCCTTGACCCATTCGAACTGGACGGTGCGCCCCTGCAGCGCGGCGTCGAGCTCCTTCATCAACTCCACATTGAGCACCGGCTTGCCGTCGCCCTTCTTCCACCCCTTGCGCTTCCAGCCGGGCAACCACTTGGTGAGGGAGTTGATGACGTACTGCGAATCGCAGAGGATCCGTAGTGGCTCGTCGAGGTGCGCGGTGGAGCGGAGCAGGTCGAGCACGGCCATCAGTTCACCCATGTTGTTGGTGCCGTGGTCCCAGCCACCGGCGGCCCAGATGTCGTCGCTGACGTACCAGGCCCAGCCAGCGGGCCCGGGGTTGGAGAGGGCGGACCCATCGGCGGCGGCAACAATCACGCGCCCGAGCCTAGTGCCATGCGCATAACCGCCCGTGCACCTCACCCGCTCCTAGATTCGCTCACGACTCACCGTCACCCCGCGACAGTCCGGCAGCAACGGGCGGATCAGGGGCTACGAGGTGCTGGTCGGCGACGACCCGTCGAGCCTCGTCAGCGTCGCGGCGGGCACGCTGCCGAACTCATCAGATCCCTCCGTCATCCCCCTCACGGGGAGCGGCGACCTCGTCCGCCTCCGGGTGCTCAGCACCTACGGCGACCAGGCCGACCGCTGGGTCTCCACGGCCGAGTTGAGCGTCACGAGGCTGATCGCGGACAGCCGGCCAGGCACGCGCCGGTGAGTGAGCGGCGGGGTCAGTTAGGCTCGCCAACATGGTTGAGCCCCTGATCCCGCCGCACCCCACCACCCCCGACACCAAGGACTGGACCTGGGTGACCGAGCGGCCATGCCCCGAGTGCGGCTTCGATCCGGCCGCTGTCAGCCCAGAGGCACTTCCCGGGCTGATCCTCGACGCCTCGGCCCGCTTCCAGAGGGCGCTGGAGGGGCGGGGCGCGGAGCGGCGGCCGCAGCCCACCACCTGGTCGCCCATCGAGTACGCCCGGCATGTCGCGGACGTGTGCGAGGTCATGACCACCCGTCTCAGCCTGATCCTCGCCAGCGACGGCGCGGGGGCCGAGTTCGAGGACTGGGACCAGGACCTCGCGGCCACCGAAGAGGAGTACTGGCTCTCCGATGCCAACGCCACCCGGGTCCTCGTGGGCGAGCGCGCCAAGGCCGCGGCGAAGGCATGGGCCGAGCCCGAGGGCGAGCAGTGGGGGTGGACGGGGGTGCGCAGCAACGGGTCGCGGTTCACGGCGCTCTCTCTGGGCCGCTACTTCGCCCATGACCTCATTCACCACCTGCACGACGTCGGCGCCTGAGGGCCAGCTGTCATGGTGGTGAGTTCGTCGGGGGTCAAGGTCCGGGCGGAGGGGTCGTCCTAGTGTCGCTCCCTGAGCGCCTCCGGAGGCTCTCAAGGGACATCCCCCGCGGAGAAGCATGACCCGTCTCACACTTCCCAGAGGAGGGGCCGCCCGCGGAGCGTCGTGGCCCGTCTCGAAGCCAACCCGCCCCAGCCCGCCGGGTGAGGAGCCGCGCAGCGGGCTGTCAGGCGAGCATGCGGGTGCCGGTGGGGGTGACTTCGTAGCGGTAGCCCAGTGGGCTGGACCAGTGGAGCTGGCTTGGTCTGGGTTGGTCGGCGCGCCAGGTGCGGGCGGTTTTCGCGCGGTGGACTCGGCGGCTGAGTGGGGCAAGGTTCCCGCTCCGGGTTTGCCTTCGGCGGCCGGGTGTGAAGGGGTGGGTGTGGTCGAGGTCCAGGCCGTTGGCTCGGCGCGTGGAGTAGGGGAACATTTCGTGGTCCATGCTCAGCAGGAGGGCCTTCTTCAACCCGGCCGATGGGGCGTAGTGGTCTTCGGCGGGGATTGCGGGCAGGTCGATCACGGGCTGCACCGTGACATCCACCCCCGGGAGCAGTTCGGCCAGCAGGGCGGTGGTGATGTCCCCGGCCCGATCGATGCGGGCGGTGCCGGTGAGCTGGCCGAGGGCGTCGGCGTGAATGTGGACGGCCAGCTCCAGCTTGGGGCGGAGCTTGGCCAGTGGGGTGGTGATGGTGCCACACAACGCGCCGAGGCAGTGCGGATCATGACGCTGCCCACCGTCTACAGGCGCAGGCTCCGCAGGTCCGCCGCCGTAGCCGACTGACCCTGTGTCCGGGGCGTTGGCTGTGGTGGGGGCCGGGGCAGTGTCGAGGGCGACGGCCAGGGTGTCGTGGAGGGCGGGCTGCGCCGCGTGCTGGAGCAGCGCCAGGGCGTAGGCCGGGTTGGCCAGCACTCCGAGTGCTTTGGCGCGCAGGATCGTCTTCGATGTGTCGGGCTGCTCGACAGCCAACAGGTCGGCGATCCGGTCCACGGCAGCATCCAGGTAGCGGGCGTCGAGCACATCCAAGCGGCCGGTGAGGTTCATCACCCCCTTGTGCAACCCCCACACGTGCACCCCGCGTGA
>NZ_JACJGA010000016.1:0-12294 GCF_014164725.1 Tessaracoccus sp. MC1627
ACAATACCAGCGCACCGCCCACAGGATCACATCACCCTGGAAATGGCGCCACTTGAAATCCGTCATCGTTCCGTCCGTCCAATCTCCGCCAAGCATGCTCAAGCTTCACGATTTTTGCAACAGAGCCAACATCAGCACCGTCGTCAACGGCTTCACCAGCCTCGCACGCGAGGTCGCCACAATCCCCCACGACCCCCAGATGGTCGAAGGCTGGCTAAACGTCGCGGCGCTGCGCCCCGCAACTCAGCGCGCATGGCTCGGTGCGGCGGCCGCCGTTGCACGCGGCCTGTAGCCCCACCAGCACTGAGGGCCGGTAACGCTAACGCGCTACCGGCCCTCAGTCTTTGTAGGAACCCCTGCCGCCGGCTGCGCGATCGCCATGAGGGTTTCTACAAAGAACAGCGACTACCGACGACACGCCAAGCAATCAACGTGTCTTTGGTGGCGCTACTTCTACATCTACCTGTAGTGTGGTGGCATGACCGTTAGGCGAGCACCACGAGGATCACGCATCGCGCCCGTGCGCGCAGCGTGGTCAATCGAGCTGCACCGCAAAGAGCGCTTCGACCAGATCGCGCGCAACTCCGGTGTGACTTCAAGTGTGTTCCTCGAACTGGTAATCGACCACTTGGAAACGGAGCTGAGCGACCGCGGCGTGCCGAACTGGATGCCTCAGCCTGAACCAAACGAAGGGGAGTTACCCATTGACACCGCATAAATGAGCGATACCCCAGCTCGGGGAGCTGGGGTATCGGAGAAGTCATTACCTGAGCCGTATGAAGTTTGGCGACCGAATCGGATCAGGTGGAGCAAAAGCCCGGAGGTTTTCGCGTGCCTACCAGGAGGTGCCCTAGGAGGTGACACCATCATAGCAACAGACCGCAAGATATGCGCGACCCAACTTCTTCATGCAGAACCTGTCAAGCACCTACGCCGACGACATTGCCCGCCACAGCGAGATCCGGGTCCCGGCCGGCAGATCACGCACCGCGTTCATCGACGCCCGCGACATCGGCGCCGTCGCAGCGACAGTGCTCACCGAACCCGGACACGACCGCAAGGCCTACACCCTGTCGGGGGAACAGTCCCTCAGCTACACCGATGTCGCCCAGATCATGAGCCGCGTCCTCGGCCGGCCCATCACCTACACCCACCCCACCGAACACGAGCACCTCGCCCAGCTCGCCGCCGACGGCCGACCAGCCGACTACATCGCGGTCCAGAAGATGATCTACCGCGTGGTGCGGCTCAACGCCTCCGCGGCCCCGAACCGGAGCATCAGGCGACTTACGGGCAGCCCGGCGACCCGCTTCGACCGGTTCGTCGCCGACCACCGCGACCTGTGGGAACCGCGCGCCTCCTGACCGGGCCGAGCATCCTGGAGTATGCTGTATGACGACGCTACAATTTTGTCATATTGTAAAGGAGTCGGGATGGCTGTGCTGAATGTACGGGTCGATGACCTCGTCCGCGATCAACTCAAGGAGCTGGCAGACGCCAACGGGGTGACGCTCAGCGAGTACGTCCGAGACCTCCTGATGGAGGCAGTGGTCCCCGTGTCTGAGTCGCGGCCGCACCACGGTGATGAGCCTGCACCGGAAAGCATGAGGACCACCGATCGTCAGGTGCTGGCTCTGCTGCACCGCATCCTTGGTCGGGTGCTGCCCGAGGACTCGAACGACGTCGACGGCGACCTGGACTACCAGCTCCGGCGCGCGAGGATCCTGGAAGACGGATTCGCCGGCGAGTACTGGCTGGAAGTCGCAGGGCTGAAAACGGAACTGTCGAAGCGAGACTGTGGCCGCGTCTCCGACATCCTCCAGATGTTCCGCATCCTCACCTTCAGCATCGACCACCTCAAGCAACAGGGCACCCCTGTAGACGACGAGCTGGCCCGCCAACTGGAGTTCCAAGGCTTCGACCACAACGACTCGCTGGAAAGCCACATGGCGTCCTACGTCGAGTACCAAATGCGCGATGACCGCTGGAGAGAGCTCCAGCCACAGGTCGAGCGCAACGACCACGGCAACTCCCACCGCCTGATGCTCGACACCTACATGCGGATGCTGTCGGAGTATCGACGGGTCAAGGACGGCCGCGAGCGCGGGTTCGGCCGGTTTGACCAGCTGCTGACCCTCGAGGAGTTGCAGCAGGTCGCCGACGCGCGGGTTCACCCTTCGAATCGTCTGGGTGCCCAGTGACGCCTACGACCCACCCCACTTCGGGGGCCATCGCCTCAGGCCGAGGCGGCTTCACAACTAGGATGCAGGTCCATGTCGCCCTCCCTTGATCGCCTCATCTACATCGACGACTCGGGGCACCCCCAGTCAGGACTAGGGCGTGTCTCCTTATGCGTGAAGCCAGAGGGTGATCGCGCGTAGGACAACGCCTCCTCGGTAGATGGCTGCGTTGGCAGATGGAAGTGTTGGAGGGCCTCAGTGGCCCAGCCGGCCTGGCCGTCGCGTCGGGGGTTAGCCAGCATGTGGATCGCAAGCGCCGCTTCTTGCGCCGTGGACCATTGGTCTGGGTCCGGCAGGAACTGGCCCCTGTCATCGGAGGCTATTGCTGGGACGAGATTGACATCGAAGCCTTCGAGATCGTCTTGGAGACGCCGACGACGTTGCTCGTCGATCGCAGAAGGAACTGTTGCCAGCACAGGGTAGGTCGTCGTGGGGTTGGCTCTGGGCGGTTTGGGCAGCAGGGAACGCGGGATGGGCGGCTCTCGCCTCTCAAGCCGTGCGAAAGGCACTTTGAAGGATGGGCCGCTCTTCACTGGTTCCTATGAGGCGGTGAGCGAAGGGAAGTAGGCGGGCTATCGCGGCAGGGGAATCAGGGGGGTGGTAGCCCCATGTGTTGAGGTCTGTGACCATGGCTGCGGGCATGGGTTGGGGCCAGGAGGTGTCAGCGGTGACGGCCAGCAGCCGGGTTACACGTAGGAGTCGCCCCAGCCACTGGCGTGCGCGCCGACTCGTTGTCGATTGCCTTACGCGTGCCCAGATGTCCTTGAATACCCATTGGGCCGTGACTGGTTCAGGCTCATGCTCTGCGGCGGGGTAGGTGGACAACGCTGTGCCACAGGAGAGACACACCGGAAGGCAGGCCAGCTCCCAGGAACGCTGCCATGCCCCGGTCAGGAGTTGGCAGGTGGGACACCACCATTGGGCCTGGCGGAGACGCCAGCCTGTCGATCCGCGTGCTCCGACGATGCAGCCGGGGTAGTCCCCCCACCCAAGGCAACGCAGCTGCGGTTGTGGGAGACCGGTCAGCTCGGATAAGTGAGCCCAGTCGGCCGAGACTCCTCCCCCGTGAACTCTGGCCAGCGTGCCCGGGCGTTGGTTGTTACGGTCCTCGAGCCTGCTCACGTAGGAGCGCAGTGATTCTCCCGGCTCGGGGATAGGGACGACCGGCAGTGTCACGATGCGCGCGTCCTTCCTCGTCGATGCTCCAGCGAGGCTTGTTGATCGTGGGCACGGGCAGAGAGTGGGACTGCGGCCAAGTCTTGGTGCGTTATGGTTCGTCGTCCACACCGCAGAGCTTCGATGACAGCGCCGATCAGCAAGGCGGTAGTATCGCCAATGAAGCCCTGGGTGCGGTGCCAGATGAACCCGGCGTGTTGTCGGCTGAGAACCCCCTCCTGGGCTCCAGGAAGGTACGGCAGCAGGATCTCCTCACAGCCGCACAGAAAGGCCTGCCATCTGCGGCGGCCTTCCACCGACGCGATCTCCGGCGGTGTCAGATCGTGGATGCGAAGTCGGCTACGGATCTGTGGATCCTCGAAGATGGGGGCCGCAGCGAGGTCGGGCCCGACGAAGATCATCGTCCCGTGCAGGAAGCCAAGTTCACTGTTGAGGGTCTTGAGGTAGTCGAGAACCTGCCGCCCAGAGCGTTCGGTCAGTCGCAGCATGTGCACATCGTCGACAATCAGCAGACGAACTCCGTGACGACGTAAGGCTGTGTTGACCCTAGCGCTTGTCACACGAGCGATGCCCTCCCCGTAGCGGGGATGGTCCTTCGCCCAGGCGCGCAGCCACTCCCTGAGCGCCCGATCCGGGTCCGTGACCGTGTCGCCCTTGAGCGGTCGCCGGTACGCGGAGCGGCTCAGCCCGACCAGACGGCACGCCATCCGTTCGCTCACCCGCAACTTGCGCTTGAGGTGATCGACGGCGGCGCGGCGCCTGTCCGGGCTTAGAAGTTTCCCTCAGCCAGCTCCTTGAGCGCGGCCTTCTCCAGCTCCGCTTCCGCGAGCAGACGCTTCAGGGTCGCGTTCTGCTTCTCCAACTCCTTCAGGCGCTTTGCGTCGTCGGTCTTGAGGCCGCCGTACTGGTTCCGCCACCGGTAGTACGTCTGCTCGGACACCCCCAGCTCCCGGCACACCGCCGCGACGTCCTGACCATCGGTGAGCATCCTGTCGGCCTGCCCGAGCTTACGGACGACCTGCTCCGGGGTGTGACGCTTCCTGCTGTTCGTCATGATCTGACCAGTCTCCCTGCCCGCGACCGCGGGCAACAGGACGACTCTCATAACGACTGGACCTACGAAACGGGGTCAGCCCACACCCAACGACGGCGGGCACCGCCTCGCGGGCGTTAGGTGAAGAGTTTGGAACCGTAGTCGGTATCAAACCGCTCAGCTAAACACCATGCCTCGACCCTACCGACGCCGGAGCAGGTGCGAGCTGTGCACCAACCCCACTGCACAGGTTGCACCCGTCCGCCCAGTGCGACGCGCCGACGCTTGTCTAAGCAGGTAGGCGTAGCGTCGCCGCGAGCCCACCTCCAGCCCGCGGCGTGAGTTCCAACGAACCGCCGTGGGCTTTCGCAATTGCGTCGACGAGCGCCAGACCCAGACCGTGGCCGGCACCTGCGGTCCGCTGCGCTCGGGCGAAAGGCTCGATCCACGTACGGATCTCGGCCGTGTCCAAAGCAGGGCCACCGGATTCCACGATGATCTCCGCATTCTGCCCCACCTTCGTCAGGGTCAACGATGCGTCCTCACCGTGGGTGATCGCGTTGCGCACCAAATTCTCCACCGCCTGGCGCACCAGGGTCGGGGAGGCTGCGACCGTGACCGGCTCGGCCGCCACCGGCACGTCCTGCCCGTGCGTGATGTCACGGCACAGGGCAGCCAGATTCATCTCCTGCCTGTCGCGGATGTCCACGTTCGCCAGCTGCAACAACGCAGCTATGGTCTGAGCGGCCCGCGCGTTGACCTCGCGAACCCGGCCCAGAGTCTCCCGCAGCGACGCTCCGTCACCGCTGGCCAGCGCCACATCTGCCATCGTCTGAATCGTCGCGATCGGTGTCTTCAACTCATGAGAGGCATTCGACGCGAAACGGCGTTGCCGCTCAAGGGCACCCGCCAGAGCGTCGAGCATCACGTTGAGCGCAGCCGCCAATTCGCCCACCTCATCCGCAGGCCCCTCGTGGCTGATACGGGCGCCCAGGTCACCGCGCGTCACGGTCGCAGCGTCGTGTGCGATCTCCCGCAGCGGTTTGATCACCAGACCGGCCACGAACCAACCGATCAGCCCAGCGACTGCGGTCAGCAGCGCCAGAGCAACCACGGAAGCCAGCAGCACGCGGCGCAGGATCTCATCGGTGATGGGCACTGCCCCGTCAATCACCAGGCCGTCATCCGGGGTGGGGATCTTGGCCAGAAACGGCACCGGGGTGAGCTTCAAATAGGCGTATACCAGCCCGATCAGCGCCAGGCCCACACCCAGGACGGTAGCCACGAACATCACGGTGATGCGCGCGCGCAGACTCAGCTTCATCGCGGCACCTCCGCCACGTAGTAGCCAGATCCTGCCGCGGTGTGCACGATGCGCGGTTCGCCCAGCTTCTTGCGCAGGTGTGAGATCGTCACGCGCGGGGAGTTCGTGAAGGGGTCGGCGTTCTCATCCCAGGCCTGCGCGAGCAGGTCCTCCGCGGAGATCACCGCGCCAGCTGCCCCCATGAGCACCTCCAGCACCGCGAACTCCTTCGGGCTGAGTGAAACGCGTGCGCCGCCCCGGGTGACCTCCCGGCGGGAAGTGTCCAGTCGCACGTCGCCGCAGCGGTAGATCTCGCCGCGCACCGGCAGGCTGCGCTTGGACAGCGCGGCAACCCGCGCGATCAGCTCTGGGAGCTCAAAAGGCTTGGGAAGGTAGTCGTCCGCGCCGAGGTCAAAGCCCGTCAGCCGGTCGTCGAGCGTCCCCGAGGCGGTCAGCATGATCACCCTCGTAGCCGGGTGGGTATCGACGACCCATCGGCAGATGTCGTCGCCGTGGATACCGGGCAGGTCCCGGTCCAGCACGAGGACGTCGGGGCGGATCTCGTCGATCAGCGAACGCGCAGCCGCACCGTCATAGGCCGCGGCGGATTCCATGTTCGCGCCGTTCAGCGCGGTGCAAATGGCATCGGCGAGGTAGCTTTCATCGTCGACGACGAGAACACGGATCGTCATGGCATCGATCGTAACCGCCTGCCTGTCGCGTCGACGTTAACGTTCTCGCAACATCGGGGTGCGTAGCGTCCTGGCCATGCAGAACCGAAACGTTGGTATCGACGTTGACCGAAACGTTGGTATCGACGTTGCGCGGGCCGTGGCGCTGGTCGGCATGATGGTCGCGCACCTGACCTTCCTCGACGGCCTGGCCGTGCAGGTGTTTTACGGCTTCCCAGCCGCGCTCTTCGCATTCATCTCCGGAGTGTCGATGGGCTACATGCGGGCGCGCCCCGCCCAGTTCATCGTGCGCGGGCTGTGCCTGATCGGCATGCATTTCGCTCTCGCCCCATTCACCGGGCAAGTGTTTGTAGTACTCGGCACCATCGGACTGTGCATGGCGTTGCTCGCCTGGGCGCCGCGCTGGAGCTCGCCCGTACTCCTGTGGCTGGCCTGTGTTCTGGCCTTCGGCTCAGCGGTGCTGTCCTCCGGCTCAGTGGTGCTGATTGCCGCGTTCTGGCCCTACTCGCCAGTGATGTGGGCGACGCTGATGGTCGCCGGGATACTGTTCCAAAGGCACATGATCGCCCCGAGGCGCCTCATTGTCGGCTTCGTCGTCGGGACGGTGCTGTTCGTCGCGAATCTCGCGCTGCGCTGGTACGTCCTGCTGCCTGAGTTCTTTGACGCCAACGGCCACACCGGAGGGCTTGGTGATGTCATGGGCAGCATCGGCACGTCGGTGGGTGTCTGCTCGCTGTGCTGCCTGCTGCGACGCTGGATCGGCTGGCTTGCGCCACTAGGTCGCATGCCACTGACCGTGTACTGCATCCACGTGCTCACGGCCGATTGGCTCGCGCCGAAATGGTTCGGCATCTGGGTCAGCCTAGCCGGCGCCATCGTCATCTCTTATGTCTGGCTCGCGATCTTTACGCGTGGCCCTATCGAAACTCTGCTTCGCCGCATCACCGCGGTCGTTGGAAAGGAAAAAAATGAAAAAATTCGTAGTTAGCGTCGTCGCCGGAGTGATCGCAGCAGGAGCGCTCGGCGCCGCGCCTGCTGCTGCACTGCAGAGCACAACCTTCGCGGAGGAGACCGAGGAGGCCAAGCCGGTCGTCTCCGTGCGTGTCGATGATTCCGACCCGGATGACGGAGTGTGCACCGGAACCGCAATTGATCCCCACTGGGTAATCACCGCCCGCCACTGTGTCGACGCTGCGGCCAAGCCAGGGGGCTCCGTGCGCATCGGCCAGGGCGATCAGCAAAAGGTATACCAGGTCGATCGCCACGAGATCGCCCCTCGGGGGGATATCGCCCTGCTGCACACCGAGCAGGAGATGGTCCTGGAGAAATTCGCCGAGGTGGCAGATGAGGTGCCCACCGGGGATGTGAATATCTATGGCTGGTCCTCCGACGGTTCGGGTGGCTCCACCAAACTGCCCTCTGCCCAGGCCGAGATCCGCGGGGAGTCGCCGCTCGCACTGTACGAGGCACCCACGGCCCTCGAGGTCGCGCTGAAGGACGGCGCACGCATTCAGCCGGGCGATTCAGGAGGCGCGATCTTTGCCGACGGCAAGGTCGCCGCCATCATGTCCGCCGGCCTATTCGAAGACCCGGACAACCCGACCGAGGAGGAAATGACCTCCAATGCTGCCGTCGCAGTGGCGCCGGTGGCCGACCAAGTTGAGTGGATCCGCGGGGTCGTTGGCGGAACTGATGCGATGGAGACCGGGGAGGCACCAGAACCAGGCGATGCTGCGGCCGAGGAGGCGCCCTCCGAAAGCTCTGAGGGGATCTGGGGCGCCGTGGGCATCGGAGCGGGCGTAGTCGTCCTGGCGGCAGCCGGGGTGTGGCTGTTGCTGCGCCGCCGCGCCGCCTAGCCCTCAGCGGCTGTGTTGGCCGGACCCGGGCCTGCGTCATGCGGCCCGGGTTCAGGCACGTCTCGACGGCGATGCTCACCCAAACCGCCACGCCCGGCCCCCGAACTTGGGTGACAGCTGAGCACTATCCTGGGGACACCGACTCCGGAGGGGCGCTGAATGGAAGACAACCGCACCGTCGTCGAGGTGGATGCACCTCCCGAGGCACCGCTGCCCGGCTCGTCGTGGATCGGGGTGGCACTGTTCCCATTCTCTGCAGTGGCTGGCCTGGCGCTTGGGCTGACGTATGGGATGCCCTGGCTGATCACCTCCTCGTTGGCGATCAGTTTGGCGCTGCTGGCAGTGGTCGGTTCAACCTTCGTGAACCGGCGCGGGCGTGCCGGGGTCCTGCGTCTCGACCTGCATGGCGACGGGGTGCGGATCGGTCCTGGGCCATTGGCGCGCTGGCTCCCCATCACCGCGGGCGCGTTGGCGTTGGTGGCGATCCTCGTCGACATCGGGCTGCGCATAGGGGGTTTCTTTGCTGAGGAGAGCGGCGGCCTGACGTTTTCATTGATGATTGCCGCAGTCATCGGCTGGGGCCTGTTCGACGGGTACCACGGCCTCACCAATCCCCTGAGGTGAGGGATTGTTTCCGGACCAAGAGCCCCCACCGGTAGAATCCGTGGGAGAAATGGAAGGGATCGAATGACCCGGAAGAAGTTCAGCCCGGAATTCAAGGCGGAGGCGGTTCGTGCGGTGATTGAGTCGTCGCGGACTGTTGCCGAGGTCGCGCGTGATCATGGTATCGGCTCGGAAACACTCAGGAATTGGGTGAATGCGTATCGGCGGGACCACCCGGATGAGTTACCGGAGATCAGCGAACCGGAGCGTGCTGAACTGGCACGGTTGCGTAAAGAGGTCCGCGAGTTGAAGGCCGAGCGGGAGTTCCTGGGAAAAGCGGCGGCCTTCTTCGCCAAAGAGTTCCGGTGACCGCGAAGTACGCGTTCATCAACAGCGAAGAAGGCAACTACTCGATCCGGAGCATGTGTCGGTGGGCGAGGGTGTCGCGGGCCGGCTACTACGAGTGGCTCAACCGGCCGGTCTCGGTGACCCAGCGGTGGCGCGACGAGCTCGGCGACATCATCGAGGTCTTGTTCGCCGACTCCGACGCCACCTACGGCTACCGACGGATCCATGCCGCCTTGGTGCGGGCAGGCAGGCCGTGTGACCCGCAGACGGTGCGTGCGATCATGGCCGAGCGCGGCTTGGTGGCTTGTCAGCCGCGCCGCAGCGGGCCCAGGACCACGATCCCGGCTGACGCGAAGGATCTGCCGGATCTGGTCAACAGGGACTTCACCGCCGACGAGCCCGGGCTCAAGCTGGTCGGCGACATCACCTACATTCCGACCTGGCAGGGGTGGGTGTATCTGGCCACCGTGCTGGACTGCTGCACGAAGAAGGTCGTCGGGTACGCGATGGCCGAGCACATGCGAACCGAGCTGGTCACCGACGCCCTGGCCATGGCGATCAGTAATGGCCATATCCGCAGCGGGGAGACGATTTTCCATTCGGATCGCGGGACTCAATACATGTCGGCCGAGTTTGCCGAGTTCACGCGCGCGGCTGGGATTGTTCGGTCGGTCGGACGGACTGGTATCTGCTATGACAATGCGTGGGCGGAGTCGTTCAATGCGACCTTGAAAGTGGAGCGGGTTCATCGGACCGTGTATCCGACTCGGCGGCATGCTATCCGGGATATTGCACGCTACATCGAGTTGCGTTACAATCAGAAACGGTTGCATTCCGCGCTTCAATATCGTACCCCGAACGAGGCAGAGCAGGACTGGTACGAAACCAACAAGGCAGCCTGAAACATGAATATCAAGCGGTCCGGATTCCATCCCGCAGCCCACCCCGGGCCTTCTGTTGACGCCCAGGTATGAAGCCAACCGGTGCCCCAGCATGTTGCTGCAACTGCATCAGGAAACCAAACATCTCCCCGGCGCGAACGAGGTGTGGCACGCGATGGCCAAGAAGCTTCAGGAGTGTATCGACGACGCATGGGACCAGGCGGATAGCTTCCACTACAAGGCTCTGATCCGTGCGACTAACCTCGTGCTTTCATGACGGCCCTGTGTGGGGCTGGTCGGCGCTGGTGGCGTCGAGGTTGTTCTGATTCTTGCAGGTGGGTGCGACAAGACCCCGCGTGACGCTGCGGTGCGGGTTTCCAGGCCGGGAGCTGCAAGATTCAGAGGGACATGTGGAGGTCTGAGGGTCAGGTGGCGGGTGCCGGGAGGTTTCGGAGTCGGGTGATGCTGTCGATGATCAGCTCGGCCCAGCGGGATCGGTCGCTGAAGTGGACGACGGTGCGGCGGGCTCTTCTGGCGAGGGTCGCGGGGATGGTGTAAAGCCGGTAGCGGAGCCGTTTCGGTTCCCAGCGGCGGGCTTCATGACCGGCCAGGGCCAGCATCGCGCTCCAGGCCTGCAACTCGGAGGCCAGGGCGACGATCTGGCACCAGATCCGATTCTGGTCGAACCCGTGCAACGGGAGGTTGGCCAGGCCGGTGTCTTTCGCGATCCGGATCCGGTCTTCGCAGCGGGCGCGTCGACGATGCCGCAGTTCCAGCTGCTGGAGGGTGCCGAGGGTGGTGTTGGTGGCGAAGGCGGTGAGCCGGTAGCCGTCGACGTCGTCGAACCGCAGCTGAGCGCCGGGGTGGGGCCGTTCGCGGCGGACGATCACCCGCATCCCGGCAGGCCAGCCGTCGAGATCCAGCAGTCCGGTGAAGTCAGCAAGATCGGCCCCCTCGCGAGCCTCGCCATCGCTGTTGAGGGCCGGCACCCAAACCCACTCCGGGACCAGGTGGTAGAGGTCGGGGGTGTCCATGGGGAGGGTGAAACCGACCGAGTACGCCACCCTGCGCCCGGTCAGCCATTTGGTGAACTCCTTCGTGCCGCCGGCCCCGTCCGCGCGGATCAGCACGCGGCGTCCGGGCCGTGGGGGATCGCTATGCCGCGGCTATGCGTGGAGGCCCGGGGGTCGAAGCGTCAACCGCACACGGTGATCTACTTTGTACGACTAGCGAAATCTGACCCTCCTGTACAAGCTGTCAGGCGTGCTGTCGTACAAACTGCATTGCATCTCGACACTCCACCACAGCTCCTGTCGACGCCGCCGGTTGGGAAGGGCTGGGGGCGCTGTACTACAAGCTTGGGGCAGCCGTGCTGGTCTGGGATGCAGAGCGCTGCGAAGAGCGCCTTGCGGCCCAAATCGCAGGTGCGTCGAATACATCTGATTCTGGCGCGCTGTCCGGACAGGGTGGTGATCCCAAGTGAACGAGAGCGTCAAAACCCCGCGTCATAACGCTGCGGCTGGAGGATGGAGTTCTGGCGCATCCACTGGCCAGAAGATCGGGTACGCCAGGGTGTCGAAGCGTGATCAGGTGCTCGATCGCCAGATCGACGCCCTGGAAGCAGACGGTTGCTCCAAGGTCTTCACCGACCACGGGGTAACCGGCACCACGATCAAGCGTCCGGGCCTCGATGCCGCGCTCGACTACATGCGCGCGGGCGACGTGCTGGTTGTGCAGACGCTCGACCGGTTGTTACGTCGCACGGGCGAGATGCTCGACTTCACGACCGAGCTGAAGGAGCGAGGCATCGGCTTTAGGGTCCTCGCGTTCCCGGAGATCGACACCACGGGGCCGTTCGGCACCGCGCTGCTGACGATCCTCGGGGCACTGGCTCAGATGGAACGCGACCTTCTTGCCGAGCGCGTGCAGGACGGACTTGCGGCAGCCAGGGCACGCGGTCGCACCGGCGGCTGTGGCTTCGTTCGCTTGGTGGCGGGGTTTTTGCAGCGCTCCGTGGCGGTCTTGTTGCCGCGATCACGCAGGACTGGCTGCAGGTAGGTGTCGCGGTCTGAACCGAGAGGGGTGCGCCCGGTCGGGGCCGTTTGGATCGCTGCCGCTACGTCAGAGTCCGAAGGCTCCGCCGCTGACGAGGATCACGATGC